>RFJE01000347.1 GCA_003695005.1 Candidatus Hydrogenedentota bacterium
ATTGGTTTTGACAATGCTACGTATGGAGCGAATTTATGGAGAGTTGATTTTAACAATGCAACTTCTTATGGTGGGCCAATTCCTTCCGGAAGTGTCCCTGCAGAAAGTGACTTTTCGTTAGTAGGTAATTTTGGATTAGATACCTCAGGTAGTACAAATTCTCGCATTTTCTGGCACGCAACCATCGATGATGCCGGAACACCTTATTTATGGGTTGTAGCTAGAGATGGAACAGGTGCACTTAATGTGTATAGAACGAATAATAATTAAGATAATTTGGCATTTGTAGGCTAAAAGGAATTTACTGCTTACATTGCTTACCCTAAAAGGGTAAGTATGAAAATAAAAGTTTTCCATATAGGTACTGCTTGTTGCCTTTTAGAAATAGAAAATACGTATATAATTACCGATCCTGTACTCGATCCACCTGGACAAATGTATCACCATGGCTGGAGTTTTTTGCCGGCCCAGTCATTGGTTTTGTTCTTCGCTTGGAAGGGGAAACGGGATCTCTTTATATTAGTGGGGATACCGTGTACTTTAATGCTTTAGAAGAAATTGCTAAACGTTTTCAAGTAAAAGCGACGATCCTTCATAATGGGGCTGTTCGCTTCCCTTATTTAAGTGGTAATGGTTTATACACAATGGATGCGGAACAACTTCTAAATGCGATTCGTTTATTTAAGGCTCGACAGAATCTAATTATACACCATAGTGGTTGGACTCACTTTACAGAGAAAAATTTACATAAAACATTGGAAACAGAATCCACAGCAAAAATAATGAATCCAGGTGATTCCGCTTATATAGAATGGGATGAAAGTAACTACTAAGAGAACGGGGCTAACACTGTAAGAGTCTGTGTGCCAACAGGAAGTTGGAGACAAACTCGTAATTGCCAACTAAAAACTGACACTTGTGACATTTTTTGATAGACTCGCTGTCTCTATTTGGCAAACAGGGTCATGTTTCACGAAAGCTTTCAGTATTTTATGCCTGTACGAGCATTGTACGGGGTGGGTCTTTTATCGCGAATTGGTCAAGAAGTAGGTGAGTTTAAAGGCTTAAAAGCTCTTGTCATTACCGACCAAATTCTAGAGAAACTTGGGGTTGTGGAAAAGCTGCGCAAGGGGCTAGAAGGTAGCGGGGTAGAAATTGCTGCTGTCTTTTCCGATGTGCCGCCCAATAGTGAGGTAAAAACTGTAAAAGCTGCTGCAGAACTTGGTAAAAATTCAGGTTGTAATTTATTAATTGCCATTGGCGGCGGATCGGTAATGGATACAGCAAAAGTTACCAATGTGCTTATGTTCAAAGGTGGTGAAGTGGAAGATCACATGGGTGCACAGCTTGTGGATGAAAAAATGTATCCTATGATTTTTGTACCGACTACGGCAGGTACAGGAAGCGAAGCCACGATTTATGCCATGATCTCGGATACAGCAAAGCAAGTAAAACTTCCTTTTGCAGAAGATCGCTTTTTACCTGATTTAGCTATTTTAGATCCGGAGCTTACAGTTTCGATGCCACCGAAGGTAACTGCATCTACAGGAATGGATGCTTTAACACATGCTATTGAGTCTTACGTAAGTACTACGGCTTCCCCTATCTCACGAGCTTTTTCATTGCAAGCAATTGATTTAATTAGCAAATATATTTTAGCGGCAACCGCTCATCCTGATGATATGACTGCTCGGGGAGCGATGCTAACCGCATCTTTTTTAGCAGGAGTCGCCATTAACCACGCAGGCGTGGGAATGGTGCATGCCCTTTCTCATGCGGCTGGGGGAGTGTATCACATTCCACATGGAGTGGCCAATGCTATTTTTCTACCTTTTAGTATTGACTATAATTTAGATGTAGCTGCAGAAGATTATGCCCGTATTAGCGAAGTATTAGGTGAGCTGAATGTCTATCCGATTCATGAACTGCAAGCAAATTTAGCCAACTTTGAAAATCCAATCATTGAAAATACATTGTCGCAACTTTCTTTTGTGGATGAGTGGCTGGCAAAAAGAAAAGCAGCTGCTCTTGCAGAAAAAATTCGAAGGTTAAATCGGCAATTAGCTTATTTAAGTGGCTTACCACTCAACCTGAAAGAAGCTGGAGTCAATGATAATTTAGCACAGCTCGATTTATTAGTGGAAAGAGGAATGGAGGATGGTTCTTTATTGTATAATCCAAAAGAAGTGAAAGAAAATGATATGCGAGAAATTTTTCAAAAAGCATATCACCAAAATTTAAAGCCTGAAAAAGTATCGGAAAAAAGCTTAAAACTCTCAGCTGCCGGTCATGTTAAAAAACGCATTAAAGGTGTGTTTAAAAGTGCAGAAGAACTGTATGATATTTTAGGAGGCTTTTTTGAAAGGATCCGAGAAAATGATGAGCTTCGGGAAGCTCTTGTGGCCTCTGGTTTAGTCGTTCGGTTTCGCTATACAAATCCCGATGCAGCCATTGTACTAGCGTCCATCGATGGAGAACAAAAAATCATTATGGGCGAAGAAGCCGAAAAGATGGATGTCGAGCTAGAGCTAAAACTGGAAGCAGATTTAGCACATGTCTTTTGGCATGGACAAATGAATGTAGTTCAAGCACTTGCTCGAAGAGAGGTAATTCCAAAAGGGAATTTACCCAAAGCAATGAAGCTATTGCCAATTTTAGATCCAGCATTCCGCATGTATCCTGAGTACTTGCGCGAGAAAGGCTTAAGTTCACTCATATTGTAAAGAATAGACAGGCTATGTAAAAAAGGAAAATGCGTCTATGGACGCAAAAATCATGCCCTTGCTTTCGGGGGATAATGCAAAGATTCTCGAAGACTTATATTCGGAATATTTACAGAATCCAAACGCAATTAGTTCCGATTGGAAACAAGTTTTTGATTCATTAGATGGAAAACCTTTTGAAGAGCCTGTAGTTCAGTTTTTCTCGAAGCACATTTCCGACGAAGAGCGAGACTGGCTAAAACTCATGGCGGTTCAAAATATTATGAACCGCTACCGATCGCGAGGCTACCAAGCTGCTGATTTAGATCCCCTTGGTTTACAAAAACGCGATAGAGCGGCCATTGAAGCTCTCTTAAATACACTTACCGAAGAAGAACTTAATGAAGTTTTTGATAGCGGGATTCGATCTTTAGGTGCCGTACCTTTAAAAGAGATTATTGCTTGGTTTGAAAAAACGTATTGCGGGCACATTGGAGCAGAGCATTATTATTTAGAAAACCGCGAAGAAAGGCTATGGCTACAATCTCGTATGGAAGAAACGGCCAATCACGATCCTATCGACCCCGCTACGAAAATTCATATTTTTGAAAAGCTGTATCAGGCACATTCTTTTGAACGTTTTTTAGCCAAAAAGTATGTAGCTAAAAAACGATTTTCTCTTGAAGGTGGGGAGAGTTTAATTCCCCTTTTAGATACTATTTTAGAAATGGCAGGGCAGCAAAACTTTCGTTCTGTGGTCATTGGCATGGCACACAGGGGGCGTTTAAATGTTTTAGCAAACACATTACAAAAACCAATGGGCATCATTTTTGCCGAGTTTGAAGAAAACTTTGATCCAGACACCCCCGACTATGCTGATGTAAAATATCACCTAGGATATTCCAATCGGATTACTACGCAGTCCGGAGTAGAAATTCATGCACATTTAGCATTTAACCCGAGTCATTTGGAAGCCGTGGATCCGGTTGTGCTTGGTTCAGTGCGAGCAAGGCAGCAAAAGTTTCAGGATTTAAAGCGCCGTAAGAACATGGGCATTTTAATTCATGGGGATGCTGCTTTTGTTGGGCAGGGTGTCGTGGCAGAAAGCTTAAACTTAATGAATTTAGAAGGCTATGACACCGGCGGAACAGTTCATGTTGTTGTAAACAACCAGATTGGATTTACCACCTTGCCAAATGAATCTCGTTCTACAGCTTATGCCACGGATTTAGCGAAAGGATTTCAAGTGCCTATTTTTCATGTAAATGGCGATGACCCTGAAGCGGTTTATCGGGTAGCAAAGTTAGCCATGGAATACAAGTGTCGCTTTAACAAAGACGTCATTATTGATTTAATTTGCTATCGCCGCTTTGGGCATAATGAAATGGATGAGCCTGCCTTTACACAACCAAAAATGTATGAAATTATTCGCAAGCATAAGCCAACCGCAGAATTATATTATGAAAAACTAAAAGCGGATCCCGAAGTGGAAAATAATACGTTGGATTACATAAAAGAAGGAGTCGAAAAGGCATTAAATGCAGCGTACGAACATGCTCACCAAAAAGATATAAAAATGGAAGTAGATACATTAAAAGGAGCATGGGCTGCTTATCGAAATAAGCCAGGTCCTATAAAACCAAAAACGAAAATAGATGAGCATATTCTTGTAGCCATAGGGTATAAAGCAACGGCTTATCCCGATCATTTTAAGCCTCACCCGAAATTAGAAAAATTGATGCAAGAACGTAGAGATATGGTCATTGGTAAGAAAAATATTGATTGGGGATGTGCGGAAATGTTATGCTTTGCAAGTATTTTAAGACAAGGTCGACATATTCGGATGTCAGGTCAGGATGCACAAAGGGGAACGTTTTCTCATCGCCATGCTGTACTTACAGATATCAATACAGGAGAAAAATTTATTCCATTGGCACAAATTGATAAAAATCAAGGTCAGTTTGAAATTATTAACTCACCCCTGTCTGAATATGCTGTTTTAGGTTTTGAATATGGATATTCCCTCGCACAACCAAATGCACTCGTTTTATGGGAAGCTCAATTTGGAGATTTTGCCAATGGAGCACAAATTATTTTTGATCAGTTTTTAAGCTCTTCTGAAGTAAAGTGGTATCGCATGAGCGGTCTTGTGGTGCTATTGCCACATGGTTATGAAGGGCAAGGACCCGAGCATTCGAGTGCACGTATTGAGCGTTTTTTACAGCTATGTGCACAAGATAATATGCAAGTCTGTATTCCAACTACAGCAGCACAATACTTTCACTTGATTCGACGTCAGGTCTTTTTAGATTATCGGAAGCCACTAATTGTGTTTACCCCGAAAAGTTTACTTCGCTTGCCCGCAGCTTCCTCTAAACGAGAAGAACTACTCGAAAATATATTTTATGAAGTATTGCCGAATCCGATACAACAACAAAATAAGTAAAAAAAAAAAAAAGTGATCTTATGTTCCGGAAAAGTGTATTATGATTTAATGAAAGAGTATGAAAAACAAAATCCACAAAATATACAAATTATACGACTTGAGCAATATTACCCCTTTCCAAAAGACTTGTTAAAGCAAGAACTAGCTTCTTATTCAAACTTAAAAAAAGTCGTGTGGCTGCAAGAAGAGCCCGAAAATATGGGAGCATGGTTTTTTGTAGAGCACCGTCTAGAAGAAATTCTACCGAAAAAAGCAAAGCTTATGTTTGTGGCACGTAAAGAATCCCCTTCGCCCGCTGCGGGATTAGCAAAAATTCATGCAATGGAGCAAGCAGAAATTGTACAAAAAGCATTGTCCCTATAAAGAGTCTGTGCGCCAACTGGCGCACAGACTCTTGCAAACAGGATGTTAGCTACAATTTGCGAGAAAAACGCTAGTTTTTCGAGTAGATTGGGAGCGAAAATGCGGCTTTGCCGCATTGAAGCGTCCCGCTTGTGTGCCAACAGGAGGTTGGCGCACAAGCTCTAAAGCGGTTCTCCGAAGCGCCGAGCTGGCCTTTTTGCCCTTTACCAAGAATTACTGGTCTATATAGGGAAACTAAAATCTAAAACTCATAACCAATCGAAAAGCGGCCTTCCCATTTCGAGATAGGCAAAGCTGTTTTTAAATCCCAGGGGGTTCCCCAATCAATACGCATCATGATGCCAGGGAAAAGAAGCATGCGTGCACCGAGGCCAAAGGAAAGCTTAAAATCTTTTAATCGAGAGTTGGCATCATCCCAAAACTGCCAATCCGCAGGATGGTCGTATGCTGTTCCCATATCTATAAAAAAGACACCCGAAAAACCACGAATAATCCAAGGCACAGGAAAACCAAAGGCAATGGCATCCACAAGCGGAAATCGAATTTCAAAATTCGCTATAAAAACTTTTGTACCCGTAATTGTAAATTCAGGATAACCGCGGATTGTATTGTAACCCCCAATCCGCCAGGGGAAAAAACGTCTATCCCGACCTTCCACATTGTAAGCTAAAAAGCGAGTCGCAAAAATATACCGACCACCTAAATAAAAATAATGCCTGAAGTCCACGGTTTGCCGATTATACAAAAAGTCTCGTCCACTTAAATTGACGGTTTGTTCCACAGTTAGCCTAAAATGTGTCCCTTTTAGCGGACCAATAAAACTATATAAAACATTGTTATATCCCACCGAAAAATTAAGGCTATTGATGTTTGTATAGATACTTGGCCTTGGGGCAGCAATCGTTGTTGGGACAACATCTTCTTCATGGCGAGAAAGTTCTGTTTGTAAATCCACATACCAAAAATGAGTGATAGGGTAATTCGCCCCCGCAAAAACACCAAACCGTAAAATGGATAATACATCAAAATAAGGATTGTAAATAAAATCATTAATTGTAGTTACGCTCGATAAACTTAAGATATTAAAAAAGTTCGAAAAGCGAAAAGCGCCAACATAAAACTTAACCCGTTTTTTTAAGTATGCATAGCGCACTTGAAAATTAAAATTTTCTCGATTCGAAAGATAATCTGCTTTGGTAGAAATTTCATGATTGCCGGTGTAATCACTAATGGATAAAAACAAAAATCCACCAAAACCTAATACACTAGAATATTGAAACCCAAAAAACAGTAAATCAGGCGAAAGCTTTGTTGCATACGGTTTAATCTGAAAGCGAGAAAGCCCCCCTGCATAAATGGGAAATTTCGGACGTTTAAACTCTTTTCTTTCATCGGATAAAGAAACAACATCCTTTGGATCTTGCGGTGTTTTTTTGAGCGAAATATCATAACCCTGACGACGGTACATAGAAAATACCATTTTTTTAGCAGACCTGTCCATTTGAGGTTGAAATACCCCGCCGGCAACATCGGTAATGGCAAATTGCTCATTGTCTCCTCTGTCTTTCATGTAGACATTGGAAACCCCTGTTTCATCCGAAGTAAAATAAATTCGTTTATTGGTATGAATGTAATAATACGCAGGCGAGAGCTGCTTTCCCTTTGCATTCGTCCATTGATAAATTTCCCCTGTTTCTAAATTTAACTCAAAAACATGGTAATTTGGATTTTCATAATCATTTTGCGGATTGCGGTTTGAGGAAAAAAGTAAGTAGCGATTATCTCCACTTAACGAAGGGTCTCTATCTGTAAATAAATCATCGGTGAGTTTTGTTAGCTTTTTCGTTTTTAAGTCCAGTAAATAAATATCCGTCTTACCTGCTACTGTGCCTGCAAAAACAGCTTTCGTTCCATCGGGCGAAAGTTTTGGATATTGTATCATATCTAATGCAGGTGAGTATTTCTCTACAACTTCTTTTTCTTCTACATCGAACAAATAAAGATGGTCTTTTCCACCCGATCGCGCAGTAAAAAAGATCTTACTGGAATCGGCTGTAAAAGAAAGCCGATTGTCTAAAAGATGAAGCTGATAAAAAGTATGATTATCTGCTCCATTTAAAAGCACTTCTTCGTGATAGTCTTCTTCTTTTTCGCGTAAGGAATAATCTAATTTTAGCTCTGTTGGCTTTGCGTCCCGAATGACTAAACTAGGATAAAAATCGCGAATCGTTAAATATACAATTTTTTCCCCATTTGGCGAAATCGCAGGATGCAAATTTAAAAAGCTTTTATCTTCGAGATGCTTTGTAATTAAAACGGCTTCTTCATCATCAAAACGCTTTGAAACTTTATTGTAAAATTTTCGCTTTAGCCAAAGTTGCCACTTTTCATCGAAGCGGTCAAAAGGAATTCCAAAATTTGTTTTAATGGCTTCTTCAATGCCACGCTGGTCGCGAATATCTTTCAATAACTCTCCAATTTTGTAAATACCATATTTCTCTTCAATAAAACGCATAACAGCTTGACCGCCTTTGTAAAGCATGTAGCCACTCATAACACGGTACTCTGTTAAATCGGAAAGAGTGGGCATGGTTCCTGTTAACACCGCATCGCGGATAGTCATTTCTGCTGTGATATCCCATCCAATGGAAAGATATTCAGCCATGCCTTCTACTAGCCACAAAGGTGGATTTGGGGCATATTGTGCTGCTAGCAAACCCCCGAAGCCTCCACCAAGTAAAATATCATACTGAAATGCATGCACAATTTCATGGGTTAACACATGGCGAAATTCATCATAACTTCCCATAAAAGGAACAACAACACGCCTTTTAATCCGCTCGGTAAACCCACCTGTACCTTCATCAATCTGTGAAAAAATAATATTTGTCATTTGAAAGTGAGCATGAGATGGATAAATAAATACAGGCACAACCTGGCTTAAATCGTGACGCAAGACGTCGGAAAGGTAGATGCTAGCTTCCTCGCAAATTAAAAGAGCAGTCTTCCCAAGCTTTTCATAGCCTTCGGGATAGTGAATATCAAAATGCTCGGAACGAATAACACGCCAGTTAATTTCTTCCCAAACTACTTTTTGCCCAAGGGCAAAAAGTCCATGAGCAAGCAGAAAAAAAATCAGGAAAAACTTGCGCACATTCCACGCTTTGCTCTTTTTATGCACCGTCAAGATGTTCGCTGCCATAGCACAGTATACTATATAAAAATCCTATGAAATGACTTGACGAACATACAAAGATGCTGTTTCTGGCGACAAAACATGGCTGCAAAAGAAAAAAGAAATTTTGATGAAATTGACGAAACCGAGCTTTGGAAAGAGTACGTCAAAACAAAAGATACAGCAATTCGGGATTACTTTATCCACAAGTATGCCCCTTTAGTAAAGTATGTTGCGGGTAAAGTAGCTGTAGGAATGCCGCACAATGTGGAATTTGACGATCTAGTAAGCTATGGTACTTTTGGTTTACTCGATGCCATTGAGAAATTTGATCCTGATAAAGAAGTAAAGTTTAAAACATACGCTATGACGCGTATTCGGGGATCTATTTTCGATGAACTACGGACAATTGATTGGATTCCACGTTCCATTCGACAAAAAGCAAAAGAAGTAGAAAAAATTATTGGTGAGCTTGAAAATAAATTAGGACGCACAGTCGAAGACGAAGAAATTGCAGCAGAGCTAGATTTAAGCTTACCAGAATTCCATGAGCTTGTCTCTAAAATATCAGGCATGAGCATGGTATCTTTGAATGATTTGTGGTATGGTAACGATGAAGAAGGTGATATTTCCTTCATGGACACAATTGAATCCCCTGCAAACTTAAATCCCGATGTAATGGTAGAGCGGGAAGAAATTAAAAACCAAATTGTAGAAGCCATCCAAAAATTACCGGATCGTGAAAAAAAAGTCATTGTGCTTTATTATTATGAAGACCTTACCCTAAAAGAAATAGGCGAAGTATTAGAAGTAACGGAATCTCGTGTTTCGCAACTTCATACCAAAGCCATTATGCGCTTAAGGGGACGTCTTTCAAAATTAAAGCATAGTTTATAGTGCATCCTGCTAAAATACTAGCCGAGTTAGGCATCCATCCTGCAAAAGCATTAGGCCAAAACTTTTTAGTTGAATTTGACTCTATTTTACCTTGGATCCCCCAATTAAAACCAGATGATACTGTCTTAGAAATCGGTCCTGGTTTAGGTGGGGTTACAAACTTCGTAAAAGACCATGTAAAAAAAATAATTTTAGTGGAAAAAGATTTTCGTCTTGCAGAATATTTAAAAAAACAATTTCCAGACATTGATGTTTTGAGAGAAGATATACTGAATATAAAAAAAGAATTTATTACAAATCACCAAATCAATGTTGTTATCGGCAACTTACCTTTTTATATTACAACTCCCATTTTAGAAAAGTGTTTTGTGCAGTGGGGAATCTCTCTTGGAATTTTTGGTGTCCAAAAAGAATTTGCCGAACGGCTTTTAGCTAGCCACGGGAATTCACTAGCCATTTTTTTTAGCCAACTCGCAAACATTCAAAAAGTAAGTTCTATTCCAGCAAACGCATTTTATCCAAAACCTAAAGTCGATGCTAGCTGGATTGTTATGGAAAAAAGAAAACCAGCAGTGGATATAAAACGATGGGAACTTCTATTACGTGGATCTTTCTGGGGGAAGCGGAAAAGTTTAAAAAATGCTTTCTTAAAAAATCCGCATTGGTCTTCCCAAAAGTTCACAGAGTCTTGGAAACAAAAAATACTTACGTATCCCCCCCCTCTCGATTTAAACCGCCGCGCTGATTCTCTTTCTGTTGAAGAGTTTTTAATCTTATACAATTGGCTTAACGATAATACAAATAAGTAACTCCCCATAGGGTTATCAATCCCATTGCAAACCTCTCTGTCTTTTTATCAAACAAAACATTCCATAAAAAGATGAATAAATACCAAGGATGTAAAACGGGGAAAAAAGCTAAAAAAGCAAACAAGCCATTTCGAATGATAGTTGTATCATCCCATTTTCGTTTAAGCCACAGAATCCCTAGAATGATCCATGTCGTCAATAAACACAATTGTAAAATTTTAATGGAACTTACATGACTGATTCCAAACACACGGAATAAACCATAAAATGGCTGAGCAAAAGTCCAATATCGAAAATACTCATTATGAGTTCGAACTGGCAAGACATAAAAATAATACAGCCATGCCAAAATTCCTATCATAATGACCCCTAAAAACCATGTTTTCTTTTCTTGTGCAAATTTCTTCAGCCAGATCGGGAAAAGAGCAAAACCATGAAGCTTAGTAAGCCCCGATAGCAATAAGTAAACAAAACTTTGGTTTTGTTGTTTCTCCTCCAACTTTTTATAAGCAAGTAAAAAAAAGAAAACAGATACAATTTCAATGTGCCCTTCTCTCCATGTCTCCATGATAAGAGCAGGACAAAATAAAAAGAAAAAAAACTGAAACTTAGAAATCAGTCCTACCTTGTAAAAACGATAAGCAAACCACAAGAGAAGGCTCTCAAAAATTCCCGCTAGCAATTTAAAGCCATATACACTTTCTGTAAATAACGAAACCACGGTGAATAAAAACTCAGAAAAAGGGGGATAAATAGTTCCTACTTTCATGTACTCAATACCCGAAATAGGTAAGGCACTGCGGACATAAGGATTCTCTCCTAATAACCAAAGTTTGCCATCGGATATATAGCGAAAAATATCAGAAGTAAAAGGATGGGCTGTAAAAGCAAGCAAACGAAGAATGATAGCAAAGGCAACAAAACTAAAATGCATCGGGAATTCACCTTTTATAAACAAGAGCATGAAAAAAAGAAAGCAAGCAAAAGCATAAAAATCTAAACCAAGCCCACGATATTGCCATAAAGAATATTCAGGCTTAAACCAAGATAAAAGTAAAAATAAGACGTATAATATGAATAAGGCAAATTTAAGTTTACTCTGCTTCATGGTCGTTAATATAATAGTGCGTTTTTTTGGTGCAATTACATTCGCAATGGTTGTTTTTTTTCTATCACCATTTCGTACGCTATTTGCTAGCGAATGTAATTTACCCCTACACCAAAAAAAAGTCTCGCTAAAACAAATCTATCTTCAACTTCGCTTTCGCGATCCGAAGTGTAAGTTCCCTGCAAAGCTTTTTCTCGCTTATAGTGAAAGAGCGTTGCTAGCAGGCAGACTCCATGAAGCACTTTGGTCGGCCAAAACAGGAATGAAGCGAGCATCCAGCAGCATAAAACGCAAACTTACACTCGCTGCAGCGAAAGCTTATAACGAACTCAACCGTTACGAAGAAGCTATTGCCTTGTTAAAACCGCTTGCTTTTTCCACTCAAAAAGATAATTTAGCAAAACAAGCACATATATGTTTAATTCGGGCTTACTATTTACGAGCAAAACAGAAACAAGATAGTAATGTAAAATACCTTGTTTCTAAATTTCGTCGCTACTATGGCACGTCGCTATAAAAATAATCTTCCTGTTAGCGAACTAGATGCACCATTTAATCGAACGTCACGATGAAGACAGTTTAGCGCGCATCTTGCTACGCTCGATGAACGACCCCCACGCGGAAATGGCTTCCTCTCCCCCGCAAGAAAGTAATTGTGGGGGAATTTTTAATCTAATCTAATGATATCCTTATATTCTAATGAATTTCCTTCATAAGCTCGGTATAAAACTCTTACTGTCATATCATAAATAGGTCCATCAAAATATGGCTTTGATATGGAGAATTTGCAATTAGGGATTACGACAGAGGTCATGGCAGGAATGGCAATTTTAGGTATTGCAACCCCCGAGGATCTTTTTGTACCCTTCAAATGAAACATAATGCCATGGATTTCTAATGCTGTATCGGTTAGGTTTTTTATAGAGCAATCTTGTATTTCAATTTTATTTGAGCTATCATTATAAACTAATTCGATATTCAATAATGGATTTTTATTTTTATCTTTGACCAAAAATTGAGTTGAATTAATACATCCCATGAAAACAAATAGAATGCCTATACCAAAGGTGAGTTTGGGCAATGTATTCATATTCATTCTTTTATTTCCTCCGTTTTAATATAAGCTCATAACCATATCTTTCATTATCTCCCATGGCTCTTCGTGCAGCAACGACTTCCCAGCCACGCAGGCCTAATCTGCGCAGTTCGTCGGAAAATTCCGAGTCTTCAACAAACTTTACTTTATAGCTCCATGCCGGAGGAGAAACAGCAGGGACAATAAGCACAAATAAAATCAAAAGCAAAAGGGCAATGACGCTCACTTTATACCAAGTTATGCCTTCCCCGTAGTCTTTAACAAGGCCTTCTAAACGCTCATTGTTTTGATACATGTTTACCCCCTTAAATAAAATTTTCTTTCCAGAAATTTTTCAAAGGTGTTTATTAAAGCATGCAATGCAATTGTGGGCCGGATGCGCTGAATCTAAATTATAAACAAAATACTCCTTCCCAATTTTATATCGAATCGTTTTAGGATTATTACATATGTGAGATAAGATAAATTCAGGGTAATATTGATTAATATTGGGATAAATTTCCGGATTTAATTGATTTATAGTATCAATCATAAAATATCACTTTTTAATAGTACTTTTAGATTTTGAAATACCCCAGCCTGCAAACGCTCCTAAAATTGTTGTAAAAGTATGAGTTAAAATCGCTTTTCCGATTTCCTCTTTTCCGTCTAATATCAAGAAACAACCAAAAAAAGTTATGGTAAATAATAATATAATGCCCAAATATCCTATATTTCGCAAAAATCGATATTTTTTTTCATTACTTTCATGCTCCATTTCATATTTTTTTAACTCAAGCTCTCTTAATCTTTCAGCTTGTGCAAGTGCTTTTAATTGAATATCTGCCTGTATTTTTGTATTTTTTCCAATGATTTCCAAGTTTTTTTCTTGTACTTCAAGAC
>RFJE01000348.1 GCA_003695005.1 Candidatus Hydrogenedentota bacterium
AAAAATGAAGATCAAAAAACCTTAGCAAAAAAGTCTCCTTTGGCTGATGTGCTTTTTGATACTGGCAGTTTGATAACATGGAATTTACCAGAAGCTAAGGGTCTGTGGAAATAAACTTTATCGCCTTGCGTAATTTTCGCATGGAACTGACCTAACTCTTCTTTGCAAGTAAAATAAAGCAAGAAATTTCTTGTTTTCCTTTCTTTACGGTAATGACAAATGGGAGCTTGTACATCATAGTAAACCGTCATATTTTTAACAAGTTCTTGATTTCCAATGACATCTTCACTATAAAATTGGATTTTATATAAAGTGTTTTTTGCACCATCTTCAATGGGAAACTCAATTTTTTGTGAGAGTGCTTTTTTTTCAGGGTAGATTAACTCTACATGAATTTTTTTGATTGGTGATAAAGAATCTTTGGCGTGAAAAAACAGCTTTGTTTTTCTACTCACATAATAAATTCCGTTATGAAAAAGATACTTCCCCTGAAAAAGAAAGCCTGTTTCAGGAGCATCTGCGTCATGCAAAAAATTATACTTTTTGAGCGGTATCCAAAACGGTTTTCCTTTTTTATCTGTTGTTTTTTTAAAAAAGAGAATATGATATTGTTCTTCGGGGCTAAGTTGAATTTTACCCGGCCAGGGTTTTAAAGGTTTCTCGTTCTCTTTGTACCAGACATTACTTTCTTCGGGAAAATCGACCTTAAAAATACTAGGGCGATAATATAAAATTTTCTGATTGTCAGAAACTTGAATTTCTTCAAATATGGATTTCTTTTTTTTCACTTTTTTAACTTTTGGTGGATTAATCTCCACAAGATAATTTTTTAAGGAAAGCCATTTTGTTGGCATACCAGCTAGCTTTGTCTTATCTATGCATCTTGCTCGAAAAAAAGAGTACGGATAAGAAAGTTCTTTTTGAATGATGATTTTATCTGTTTTTACAGGATATTTCTCTACAAAAATGTCTTCTGCAAACTGACCTTCATACTCGGGTTTTCGTTCTAACCATTCTAACTGGCACTCCTGTGCTTTTTCGGGAATTTTCATGACAAAGCAATAGAAAGAAATTTTTGTTTTAGGATTTTTTATAAGACTCTTACATTCATCGGGAATTTTGCGTTTAGACTTAGTTGTTTGCTTGTCTATTACTTTGTCCTTTGTTGTGTTTGTCTCTTGCGCATATATTCCGGTGAGTAAAACTGCAAAGGATACCGCTAAAAATTTCGTCCGGTTGACTTTTTGCATCATTCTAAATTTTCCTCTAAAAGCTCACCTTCTAAACTTTCGTCAAACTCATCTTGCAAGCCACCTTCGCCTAATTTACTTCCGCCAGCTTGGGTAATATCGTCCTTTGTTCCAATAATATTATCTGGTCCGGCACAAACAATTTGGAAACTTTGCCTTTTTTTACCACCGGCATCTTTTACAGTATATTGATACGGAACACCCCAAGGGTCTAGCAATTGTTTGTTATCATTAAACTTGGCTTTGTCTAGATATTTTTCTGCAATCACTCGCAAAGACGAAGGATACTCTCCATTTACACTGTAATAACTATTGAGGGCAGTTGTGAGTGTGCCAATTTCGGACTTCGCAGAAGTAATTTTAGCATCGTCTAAATAAGCCGTTACTTTCGGTGCTACCACAGCGGCTAAAATACCAATAATGATGAGCACCACCATGATTTCGAGCAAAGTAAAGGCTCGACGTACCTTTTTAATAACGCAAACGGGATTCTTCCTCATAATCTTCCTCTTCATCTCGTTGTGGCAAACTACCTTCTACTGTATTATTATTACTCTCCGTTACTGTTGTGCTAGACTGGGTTGTTTGCTTTTCTGTTGTACTTGTAGTGGCTTCTTCCTTTTGGGTTTGTTCCTTTCGATTTGTACTTTCTTCACTTGTATTTTCTTTCGAAGTTTCTGTAACTCTCTTTTTTATTCTTTTTGTTCCTAAAAGATAAGCCCGATACACTTCGAACATACTGGCTTGCCACTGGACTTCTGGCTTCTCTTGTTTTGCAATTGTAAACATAATTCCTTTTTGTACGCTTTGTTTCAAACTCTTATAAATTTCATCTATTGCTTTTTTTCGTTTATTGGCATTTGCTATTTTTTTCTTAAGCTCTTTTTCTAATGACTGCTTCGATTTTTGCCAAAACTCTTCCATTGCTTCTTGTTTTAAGGAAAGAGAACCTTTTAGTAAAATTGTTTGCTTTTTCCAATCAATATCCATTTCCGTTATTTGTATTTTTCCAATTTCGGTTTCGTATTGTGCTTTATTTAAAAGTTTTACATGTTCTTGATTCGCAGAAATTTCTATACCAAAAGATTGGATTGGAAAGACAAGCCTTTTTTGGCTTAAAAAATCATTCCACTTTTTTTGTAACGCATGTTGTTTTTTATGTGATATTTTTCCAACAGACGGCAATGCTTTATTCGCAGCAAACTGGATTTTTATTTTAGCGGGCTTGCTAAACCAAAGAGTCGAAGCTGGATTTTGCCAATTCACTTTATTTAATAAAACAGCATCTTTAAAAAGAGACTTTTCTAAATTCTGCGGAGAGCCCTGTACATTTTGAAGGGTAATGCCTGCAAAAAACCAAACGGGAGAAACCTCAAAATTTTGCCATTCCATCTGGTAGCCCGATACTTTTGCCACTACTTTACGGATTTCAGCTGGCTCCACTGACAATTTCATTGCATAATAGAGTGCTATCCATATCAATAAAATAGCAAAAACACTGCTGATTAGAAATTTCTTTTTCATATCGTATTTTCGCGACAAGGTTTATGCAGTCAAGTGATTTCGTAACTGTAGTTTTTCGGTTGTCGGATTGTAAGCAATGTCTTATTTGGCCTTCATAAGTTAGATGGTAATTTGTGTAAAAAGTAAACAAAGGAAAAAATATGAAGTCTATCGTAGATGCGCCAGATAGTTTGTTTCAGCCAAACAATCACGAAAAGAGTGTGGAAGAAGTCGATCAAGTTACCATTCGCTTTGCAGGCGATAGTGGTGACGGGATGCAGTTAGCAGGCAGTCGCTTTACAAGCACAACCGCTCTTTTTGGCAATGAATTAGCAACCTTGCCTGATTTTCCTGCGGAGATACGTGCGCCGGCTGGAACCGTGGCTGGGGTATCGGGATACCAAATTCATTTTTCTAAAAGTAGCATTCATACACCAGGCGATCAGCCAGAAGTTCTTGTTGCCATGAATCCGGCTGCGTTAAAAGCCAATATTAAAGATTTAGCTCCTCATGGACTTATCATTTTAAATAGCGATACTTTTACGGAAGCAAATTTAAAAAAAGCAGGTTATGAATCAGACCCTCGAGAAGATGGCTCTTTGCAAAACTTTCGGGTTGTAGAAGTTCCGATTACAAAACTAACCCGCGAAGCCCTCAAAGATTTAGATATTTCAGATAAAGATAAGGATCGGTGCAAAAACATGTTTGCACTTGGTCTAAGCTTTTGGATGTTTGATCGATCCCTAACTCCAACACTTGAGTGGATTGAAAAAAAGTTCGCCTCGAAACCGGAAATTGCAAAAGCCAACACTCTAGCTCTTCGAGCTGGCTATAACTTTGCCGACACTACCGAGCTCTTACCTGTTCACTTTAAAGTAGAAAAAGCAGAATTAGAGCCAGGTACATATCGCAATATTACAGGCAATGAAGCACTATCACTTGGTGTTATTGCAGCGGCTTCTTTAAGTAAAACTGGCGTTTTTTTAGGTGCATACCCTATCACCCCTGCTTCGGATATTTTACATTATTTAGCCCGTTACACAGAGTATGGCATTTCTGTATTCCAAGCCGAAGACGAAATTGCCGCTATCTGTGCGGCAATTGGCGCAAGCTATGCTGGATCTTTAGGCATTACAGCAACTTCTGGTCCCGGAATGGCATTAAAATCTGAAGCATTGAATTTAGCTGTTATGGCGGAATTACCTCTTGTGGTTGTGAATGTACAAAGAGGCGGGCCATCAACAGGTCTTCCAACAAAGCCGGAACAAGCTGATTTATTCCAAGCCATGTACGGCCGAAATGGCGAAAGTCCTGTTGCGGTGGTAGCTGCTCGATCGCCCGTAGATTGCTTTTATAAAGTCTTAAAAGCATTCCAATTAGCGGTTAAGTACATGGCACCCGTGGTTTTACTTTCCGATGGATATTTAGCCAATGGCAGCGAAAGTTGGCGGCTTCCAAAAGTCTCGGAATTAGATCCAATAGAAGTAAAATATAAACAAACTTTGGATAATGCCGATAAGTTTTATCCCTATGAACGGGACGAAAAAACATTAGCCCGGCCCTGGGTAAAGCCGGGTACACCTGGATTAGAACATCGAATTGGTGGACTTGAAAAAGAAGATAAAACCGGTAACGTAAGCTACGACCCCGAAAACCATGAGAAAATGGTACATTTTCGAAAAGAAAAAATCCAAAGAATGAAAGCAGATATCCCAAAATTAGAAGTTCTTGGCACAGACAATCCCTCGGATGTTTTACTAGTAGGTTGGGGTTCCAGTTATGGTGCTATTTATGATGCAAGGGAACGCCTAGCTAAAGAAGGTATTTTTGTGCACCAAACCCATTTTGATTATATAAATCCAATGCCGTCGAATGCAGAAGAAGTTTTACACTCATACAAAACAGTTATTGTACCAGAGCTGAACCTTGGGCAATTTGCTTTTATTTTGCAAGGCACATTTGCTAAAAAAGTTATTCCAATTACACAAGTAAAAGGCCAACCTTTTCGGGTCAATACTCTTGTAAAACGAATCAAAGAAATTCTAGGGAAATAAGGAAAGAACGATGACAAAACAATATACAAAAAAAGATTTTGCTTCGGATAATGAAGTCCGATGGTGCCCCGGTTGTGGGGATTATTCCATTTTAACGGCCGTGCAAAAAACCCTGCCGGAATTAGGGGTGCCAAAAGAAAAATTTGTCTTTATAAGCGGAATTGGTTGCTCCTCTCGCTTTCCTTATTATATGAATACGTATGGTTTTCATACTATTCACGGGCGAGCTCCTGCCATAGCCACTGGGGTTAAAATTGCAAATCCCGATTTATCTGTCTGGGTTATTACAGGAGATGGTGATGCTTTAAGTATTGGGGGGAATCATATCTTGCACGCTCTTCGCCGAAACGTAGATATTAACATTTTACTTTTTAATAATGAAATTTATGGTTTAACAAAAGGACAAGCTTCTCCTACAACGCATTATGGGCAAAAGACAAAGTCTACACCAAGTGGAAATCCAAGTAGGCCTGTTCGACCGCTCCATGTTGCTTTAGGATCGGAAGCAACTTTTATTGCTAGAACAGCAGATGTTCTTATGAAACATATGCAAGGTGTCTTAAAAGAAGCGTACTATCACAACGGTGGTACTTTTATTGAGATATTACAAAACTGCCATATTTTTAATGATGGTGTTTTTAAAAACATATTAGATAAAAAAATTCGGGATGATAGAATTATTCTTTTAGAAGATGGAAAGCCAATGGTTTTTGGTGCAAACTCAGACAAAGGCTTGCGTATTAATGCTCTTGGTAAATTAGAAGTCGTTTCCTTAGAAGAGTACTCTGTGGATGATTTACTCGTTCACGATGTAAAAAATCCCGATCCCGGAATTCATTTTATGCTGGCTGATATGGAGCCACCTGAATACCCCGAAGCGATGGGAGTTATCCGTGCTGTAAAAGAGCCTACCTTTGGAGAGCAAATAAGGCACACAATGAAAGTTCATGCCGAGCAAGCAGCTACTCCGAATTTAGAAAAACTCTTATACAGTGGTGAAACTTGGACTGTGGAGTAATTTTACGAGCTTGTGCGCCCACTTCCTGTTGACACACAAGCGGGACGCTTCAATGCGGCATGTTTGCAAGAGTCTGTGCGCTAGTTGGCGCACAGACTCTTACGTCCATATAATATGGACATAAGGGTATTTTCGAAGCTCACGACCATTGAGTTTGTATATTTTTTCCCGAATTTTTTTCTCTTTTTTCGAAGAGTCTGAGTTCATCACATTGTCTATAATCTCGGAAGCTTCTTGTAAAAGAGCTGGAAGTTTTTGTTCTATATGTTCAGCGCTCGCACAAGCAATATACTGCAAATCCTTTAAGCTATTTTTCTTTTGTGATAAAATTACTAAACAAACCCCATGCGAGGATAATGTTCTACGTAAATCATAAAGTGCAGAATCATAGTGAATTTCACTTCCTTCCATGTAAGGACGTAAAATCGGAATTTTTTCTTCCGCATGCACTCCCCGATACAAACGAAAAACCTGATTCGTGGTAACCATTTCTACTTTAGGGGGAGTTGGTAACTTTTGGCAAATCTCTTCAAACTCTCGAAAGTGAATGGGATCACCGTGCACGGGGATTACAAAACGAGGCGCTAACCAAGAAAGGAGCTTAAATATATCTTCTCTTCTTCCATGGCCACTTGCATGCAAAATTTTTTTACTGCGATCTAAGCCAATGATTTTTACCCCTGCATCCGCAATTTTATTTAAAGCGTCATAAATCCCAGCTTCATTTCCGGGAATCATGGAACTCGAGTAAATAAGCATATCTTCTGGCGTAAGCTGTATTTTTGGAATCTCTCCATCAGACAGACGGCGAAAGGCACTTCTCTCATCGGCTTGGCAGCCCGCTACTAACCAAATTGCCCTTTTATTTTTAGGCGAAGGATCTCTTAATTCATCGGGAGGATAAGGAAATTCCCCGGAAGCATACGCTGCTTTTAACTGCGACTTAATCGACATACCTAAAATACCAACAGGACGACTAAGTTTTAATGCGGTTTCATAAATAGCCCGGATTCTTTCAATTTGTGAAGAAAAGGTAGTAACAAAAATTCGACCATGATGGCTTTCGATTGCTTCTTTTAAGTTCCGAATCGCTTCTCGCTCTGGTGGTGTTTCGCCTGCTATCGTGGACCCCGTGGAATCAATAAAACAATAGTCCACAGGACCAAATTTGATAATGTCATTTCTACTATGGCGTGGCTCACTACCTGCAATTTTAAAATCAGAAGTAAAATACAATTTCTTTTTTAATGCTTTTATACTCATGCCTACTGAGAATGTCTGAGGAATAGAATGAGGCATAAAAAAATTTCGGATATGAAAATCACCAATGGTAAACTCTGTATTTCTCTTTAAAACATGGTAATCTAAAGGGAACTCTCCGACCCCTGCTTCTTTCATCTTAATCGATAAAAACTCTTTTGTAAATTCCGATAAATAAACAGGGGTGTTTTGTGGGATAAGCTCTGTTAAATAAGGCATCGCACCTATGTGATCTTCATGAGCATGAGTTAAAATAATGGCATCCGGGGAAAAAGACTTCATTACATTAAAATCGGGTAAATACTTTTCGAGTCCGGGTGTTTGCCAATTCGCAAAACCAATTCCAGCATCAATCCATAGATTCGTTCCGTGAAAAGAAAAAACCGTAAAATTAGCACCGAACTGACCAACTCCCCCACCAAAAGCCACATATACGGAATTCGATCTTAATTTTTTACGAGAATATCCTTTCCGACTAGATACCTGTGGAACCAAAACCACCACTCCCTCGTTCTGTTTTGCTTAAGCTCGATTGCTCTACCTCAAGAAAATCAATGTTCTCTGTTTTCTCTAAAAGACCCTGTGCTATTCGATCTCCATTTTCGATAGTAAAACTCTCCTTCCCTAAATTTACCATTAAAATTTTTACTTCTCCCCGAAAATCACTGTCAATCGTGCCGGGGGCATTCGTTAAAGTAAGGCCATGCCGGATCGAAAGTCCCGAACGGGGCCGGATAGAAAAAATATATCCTGCCGGAATTTCCATAACAAGTCCCGTAGGTACTGCGACCCTTTGCATGGGATCAATCTGCATAGGATCATCAAGTGCGGCATAAATATCATAAGCCCCGGAACCGGGGGTAGCTTTCGTAGGTATCTTTGCTTGTGGTCTTACTTTTGCAATTTTAATCTGCATATAAAATTAAGTTTAACAGTAAAATTTGCAACAAATTGACAAGCGAAAAGTGAAATCACTTCGTGTCGCCAGCGGTTCTCGGCGAAACACCGAGAACCGCTGGGTTAATATTAAAATTAGGGGAAAAAGGCCTGCTCGTGCTCAAACAGTCCTCGGCGGAGCCTGCTTAAGCTGCGCCGAGCAGGCCTTTTTCCCCTTCACCGAGAATTGCTGTCGTGTCGCCGTATCCCTGCTTCGTGTTGACATCATGAATCTTATTTTTCATACTTCCTTATGGCTAAAAAATCCGTAAAAAAAGCGACTCGTAAACAAAGCAAGAAGAACTTAAAAAAAGATAGTGGAAAATTTGCTGTGGTTTCCCCTCTAGATAAAATGGAAATTGCAGAATATCCAGAACACAGTAAAACTTATGTAGAACAAAGGATGCTGGCTTTAAAAGCTGCGAGCAAATCCTTTGAGAAGCTAGGTATTAAAAAGCGAATCCAAATTTTAAAAAATATTCGGAAAGACTTTATTGAAGAAAGCGAAAATTTAGTAGAGAGAGTTCATGCAGAGACTGGAAAACCGACAGCTGAAATTTATAGTGGTGAAATTGTGGCGAATATTGAGCTTCTCGATTTTTATATTCAATACGGGCCTAAATACTTAAAGCCAGAAAGTGTCCCTATTAACCCTATCAATTATCCTGGGAAAAAAGGGAAAATTCATCACCGGCCTTTAGGGGTAGTGGCTGTGCTTTCTTCCTGGAACTATCCCATTGCTCTCGCCATGCGGGCCATTGTCCCTGCTCTTTTAGCTGGTAACTGTGTTGCCTTTAAGCCATCTGCTTTTGCGTCTTACAGCGGAGAATTATTGGCAGATATTTTTAAGAGAAATTTGCCAACGGATTGTTTTGAAGTATTTTTTGGCAATAAAGAAACAAACCAAGCTGTTGCTTTAAATTCGGATAAAGTAAACTTTATCGGGAGCGTAGCAACTGGAAAAGCGCTTTCCGAACTTTGTGGCAAGCACTTAATTCCAATATCCACAGAACTTTCCGGAAAAGATGCAGCCATTGTTTTACCGGATGCCAATTTAGAGCGAGCTGTGCAGGGAATTTTATGGGGGGCTTTTACCAACAGCGGACAAAATTGTGCATCTGTGGAAAGAATTTTCCTGCACCAAGAAATTGCAGATTCGTTTTTAGAAAAATTTGTAGATAAGGCGTCAAAATTACGAATTGAACAGGACATTGGTCCTTTAAAAAACGAAAAGCAAATGAAGCTTGTTGAGTCTCATGTAAAAGAAGCCAAAAAACACCGTGGTGTAAAAATTTTATGTGGGGGCAATCGGATTCCAGGCTCTCTTTATTATGAGCCTACAGTGATTTTAGCAGATAAACCGGATTATGTATTTATGCAAGAAGAAACTTTCGGACCTACGGTTGCTGTTTACATTGTGGATAGCTTTGAAGAAGCCATTTCTCTTACCAATGATTGTGATTTCGGGTTAACTGTCTCGGTCTGGACCGCGAAACCGGGTATCGTTCAAGAAGTAGCCGATGAGTTTGAAACAGGTGTAGTTACGATTAATAACTGTGTTTTTACAGGAGCCTTACCGGGTGCGCCTTGGGGCGGTGTAAAGCATACCGGCCATGGGGTTACCAACTCTAAGTACGGTCTTTTAGAAATGACCCGGCCACAATTTGTGCTTCTTGACAAAAGCCGGTCCGAAAAAGAGCCATGGTGGTATCCTTACAACAAAGAACTTTTACAGCTAATGCAAGATGTAATTCGGTTTAGTGC
>RFJE01000035.1 GCA_003695005.1 Candidatus Hydrogenedentota bacterium
AATAGGATTTCCTTTTTTATCGGATGGAATTACTTTTCCATTTGCTGTATAAAAAGTCCAGATAAAATATTCTTTAAATGAATTTAAATCAATCGTAGAAAGTCTATGTCCATGAGCATCTTTTAGATAAATTTTCACCCAGAAAAGATCGCGGATATTATCAATATAATCTCCAATTTCCTCATAATCTTTTGTGATATTTTTTTCTCTCAATTTTCCAACAAGCCGGAATGCAGTATAAGGACGATTGTTATACTTTTTGATGGTTAGTAAGGAAGTTAAGTTTGTATAGCGGTTTAGCTTTTTAGAAAACTTTGGAAAGGACTTATGCAATTCATCGGCTAGCTTACGGCTTTCTCCTTTTAACTGTGGATAAATTCTAGATTTCGGGGGGGTTAATTTTTGCAGGTTATTTGGATCTAATATTTGTAAAAGTCCATCTAAATAACGAGCTCCATTTTCATTCGTGAAGTTTTTCATAAAAGATCGCAGACGAAAAGAAAAGGAATAGGTTCTTGGCTTATCTTCCGGCTCGTTTTTCTTTAAGGCATATTCCATGGCAGCATCGCCTAAGTTACGAAGGGGAATCCTATCATAAGGCTTTTTTGTTAATTTTAAGTGATACGCAGTAGGTGCATGAATTCCTTCAAAAGTAACGGTATGGTATCCGTTGCGACGACCACTAAAAAAATTGCTTTCGTATATTTGCTCAAAATCAAAACGCTGAATGGCATTCGACATAAATTCAAAAAATTTCTCTGTTTTTCTATCATATCGTAAATTAGCGCTCATGTTATACCACAAGGTAACCATTTCTTTGCCAGATTCAATACCCCGAGGGCTTAATTTCTTGATGGCATCTTTAAAGCTAACTTGTGGATAAGAGAATGTTGTGCTTGTTAAAAGAATAATAAAGCATAGCCAAATCTTTTTTTTCATAAATCCCCCTTAAATACGAAAACCAATACCTGCGGATAGCACATGAGCATTTAAATCATAATAGGTTAAATTTCCTTTAATTGTATCCGTATAATCCGCATAGTGGTATTGGTACTCTAAAGTTAAATTAAAAAAATCGCCAAAAAATGTAAGGCCACCGCCCATGGTAACGGTAGGTTGCGCTTTTGTAGAAGCTAGCTCATGGGTAATAATGGTAAATCCCGCAGTACCCCCAGCAAAAAAGTCAATATCTCCTACATGCCAAAAGTGAATATTCATACCAAGAGAGAGGAAGTAAGGTTTGATGCCATTGGCATCGGAAAAAGGTACCATGGACACCCCAGTAATGGATACAACATCTGTTATATAATAATCAAAAACCCCTTTCCAACCAAGTAAAGAAGTATTCAGTAGTTTTTGATAATAAAGATTACTGCTTAAACGCAATTCTCCTGTTTTGCCAATTAAAGTAAATGGCTGATAGGATTCTTCTGCAACTTCACTTTCCGCAGCAAAAAGGGGGACTGAGACTAAAATCATGATCGCTAAAATTTTTTTCATAATTTCTCCTTATTATTTAATAAATGAATAGTGGTTCACTAATTATAAATAGAGGAAAGACAGTCAAGAGATTTTTTTTCCTGTACTTTTTTCGTAAGGGCTGAATTATTCTCCCTATAATTTAGGAGGGGGGACACACCCCTGGCTTCAAAATCGTGGCTGCTCGGCTAGTTTTGCTACGGATACAAATCAGTAATGTAACAATATCGTATAACGAGTTAGAATTGTTTGTCCTCCATCCTGTCGGGCCGCTCATGCACATCCGTGCGCCTGCGGCGCCCAAGCGGAGCGATACGTTAGTGAGCGTAGCGCGGAAGTACCCCATCGGGCAGAGCCTGTCGGTGAGCCCGAACGGCGAACCGACCACTAGTACCTCCATGGACGTCGCCGTAGCCGCGCTACGATTTTTCCGCCACCCCCCGAGCGGGATCGCTAGAAAATAGTACAATCCGTATCAGCTTTAATGCTCATGAGCACCACATTTTACGCTTACTGTCGTCTGGGATATGGATGTTCTGGCCAAGCTTTAATCAAGGAGGTGCTACACTTTTGTGCTCATTAAAGGATAGGTAGCGGGGCTTCGTCTTCAATGTATCGTGTTTTTCGTGGTTAACGTACAAAATCGGATGTGTATATTACACAAAACTCCATGACGAGCTATAAATTAAGCTTTTGCTAGTACAGCGCCAAGTCCTCCTACGGTAAATACCATAAAGCTGATTAAGTAATCCTGCAAAATACAGGGTGTCAATGCTTTTGTATGTTTTTACCACCTCTTTACCGCGGTGTCGGATAAAGCATATCTCTACTTTTTCGTTTCCCCCTGCAATCAGTGCCTTTACTACTATCTCTAAATACATCCTTAACGCAATATCCGCCATCACGGAGTGACACACTCTTGCATGATCAGCAAGCATCAAAAGAATATTATACACTTCTGCCTCCCAATGAACCGACATTTTCTTGTATTTCGCTACCGTAGGATTTTTCCTTCTTACGCGGGTAAGATTACAAACCTTATGTCGTCGTACTTTTTTTGCTAAAATCCGGATACAAGCAGAAATTATGTCAGT
This sequence comes from Candidatus Hydrogenedentota bacterium, assembly GCA_003695005.1. GTDB lineage: Bacteria > Spirochaetota > Leptospiria > Turneriellales > J094 > J094. The sequence continues at coordinate 2,574 of RFJE01000035.1, forward strand.
GTTACTCATTTTAATGCCATATTCTTTGAGCTTAGCCTTCGCAGCTTTGATTCTATATTTTTGCCAGTTCGGAAGAGTGATACTCGTATCATACTGCTCATCTTGAGCGCAGTTGACAAGGTTCAGGATTGCTTTTCCGCTTTGGCGCGGGGACAGGGATAGTGGATTCACTCTTTTCTTTTTACTCATATTACCTCCAGATATAGTTTAACTAGAACGGATATTTTGTAAAGTATAAATTGCGTGTACTTTAGGAGTACACAAAATATTTATGCAGTCCATAAAAATATAGACGCTACCTCAATCAAAAAAAATGTAACCAATTCTCTAATTCTTTCGTCTTTTATTATAGAAAAGGAGATGTTTATGAGGGGAGTAATCAAGGGTTTAATAAAGCTTCTTTTTGTTAGTATTATCCTTTTGTATTTTGCGTCATGTAGCAAAAAAGCTAGTTTACCAATTGGGATTACCAGTAATGGATTTACAGTCGGTGGAGAAGTCACTGGTTTAACAAGTGGTACTTTAACATTATCGTTAAACAATAGCGAATCCTTAAGTATAACCTCTGATGGAAATTTTCAGTTTTCGTCCTTGTTAGCTGATGGAGAAACATACTCTGTAAAAGTATCTTCCCAACCTACGGGACTTACTTGCACTGTATTTTACGGAGAAGGCACAATTTCTAGCTCCGATGTTACAAATGTTCTAGTTACTTGCTCTGCGGCTGTTTATTCCATTGGAGGCACGATTTCCGGCCTTTTAGGACAGCTTGTTTTGCAAAACAACGGAAGCGAAACAATTACGGTTAGGACCAACGGTTCTTTTGCTTTTGCGGGCAAACTTCCCGATAGTTCTCCTTATAACGTAACTGTATTTACCCAACCTACTTCTCCAAACCAAACTTGTACGGTTTCCAATGGAAGTGGCGTGATTAATGCTTCCGATGTTACGAATATTTCCATTTCTTGCACAACTACCCAATATTCTATGAATATTACCCACGGAATACTAGGTCCTGGCCAAATTATTACGCTAGAGCTAAATTCGGGATATGACACTTTAACCATAGGCAATAATACCACTGGTGTCAGTTCTGGAACAGCTACTTTTGCTAAATTGCTAGATGATGGCTCAGCTTACACAGTTAAAATTACTTCTGTATCTGGAGTTGCCTGCTACCTGACGGGTTGGAATGGAGTTGTACAGGGTTCAAATGTAACTGCGAATTTAACCTGTGGTACATCGGGAAATTATACCGCCAGCTTATCTTACCCTGCTCTATCTCAATCTGCGACTGCATATGTGTATGTATATCTTAATGCAACAGATGTCATAAGTCCTGTTGCAATTGCCTCTACAAATGTAAGCAGTGGTTCTACTTCTGCCAGTATTCCTCTAACCTTACCAACTCTAACTACCTATTATTTTCGTGCCTTTATTGACTTAGGAGATGCCTTTGGAGGGGGGCCAGACGGCTATCCCACCATAGGACCAGACTTACAGTCGAATGCAGTTAGCGTCGCTACGCCGGGTACTGTTAATTTATCTCTTGTTAGTACAAGCACAGACACAAATGCAAGTTTTAACGTATATACTTCCAACGAAAGCTTATATCCTTTTTATCCATCGGGTGGAGGAACATGCTCTGGCTTTTATATAAGAATGGAATCGATGGTCAATGGGACAGCGGCAGATCTAACTACCCTATCAGCTTTAACCCCACTAGGTAATACGGTAACTTTACTCAATGATGGGGGATGCTCTAGTGCAACTAGCAATAATTCTAGCTCGAGTCACGACTATAATGCCAGTGATTCCACTTACACTTATGGAATCCGCAATGTTGTGGCTGCGTTACAGGGAGATTATATTTTTTACTATCGAAACACGACAACAGACCACATCCAAATTAGTAAAGATACATTAAGTAGTATTCTCCAGCTAAGTCGAAATGTAATTTTGCGAACACCGTCGGGAGAAACTGCTTCCAATACCCGCAAACCTACTTTTTCGTGGGACCCTGTTCCCGATGCCAATTCATACTCTCTCTCTGTGAACAAAATGGACGGAACTTTGCAGTTTTTTACAAATGTTTCAGGAACAACCTACACCCCCCCAACCAATATGCCTGATAAGCAAGCATATATGGCTAGCTTTCTTGCTTACGATGTGGATGTAAATATTACTGCAGATTTTGATGCAAGATCTTTTAGTCGGCGCTATTATTTTGTAATCGACAAAGGCGGAAGAAACCATTATACTATCAGTGGAAATATTACCAATCAGCATACACTTGCAGAAATTTTTCTTGAAGCAGCCGGTTTTCCAGAGGCAAGCCAATACTATCATGCTTCTGTGCTTTTGCCAAGCAACAGTACTACCTATTCTTTAGCCGTTCTAAAAGGCACTGCTTGTAATGATGGTATACTTACCGCCTTTTTAAACTTAGATGGTACCGCCGAAGCCGGTAGTGTTGCCAATAGAAGCACGAATCTTAAGTACACCACTTTAAATACATGCTCGAATGTTACCTTAGATTTAATATGGCATTCTCCGGTCATTTTAGTCTCACCTGCGAATGCACAAGGTGCCACTGGCAATCAACCTATGTTTGAGTGGAAAGATTATGCCACAACTTCCTTGCAGGCACCTTCCGGAGCTTGGAGCTATGTAATGATTGCCTATCCAGATGGTTTTACGGGATCTTATACTCCTATTATGTGGGGACTACCTAAGACGGCTACAAGTTTAAATTTAGCCTCTTTACCACCAGGCAAAGAAAAATATGATATTAACTGTCAGTTTTCAGGCGGTACTTGGGACGGATCTACGTGCTCCGGAGGAAGTACCACGAATGTAGCGGATTTAACGGGAAATACCAAGTGGTATTGGCGCGTGCTCATTATTGAGTGCGACTATAATGATTTTCTAACAGGAAGTGGGACAAATTATGCATCCTGTTTAACAACGGCATTTAGTAAAAACTATTATGCACAATCCGAAGACAGACTTCTTCTTACGAAATAAGCAAAAAAATTGACAGTTTGTCCTAAAAATAAGCCTTATCGGCTCACTTATTATGTCTTCTTTTTTGGCTTATGGTCGAGCTCTTTTGCGTCTAGGCAAAGTGCGTCTGATTTCGGCATCTGGTTTTAGTGGTGTGGCAGGGTACTTGCTATCCGCCTGGACGGCTCATACTCCTTTTCATTACGAAACTATGCTATTGGTTTTTTTTATTATTCTTCTTTCTGCTTTTGGATCTGTTCTTATCAATAATTTATTTGACCAAGAAATGGATTTAAAAATGGAAAGAACCAAACAGCGCTATGCCGATATGCAACTCCTAGGTGGTCCATTCTTATGGGCTTTTTCTATTTCTACGATTCTTTTTTCTTTTTTCTTGGCATTTGTTTTTTTTCATTGGAAAGTTTTGCTTACATTGATCCTTGCTGTTTTTACGTATGTCTTTTGGTACACTCTTCTTTTAAAAAGAAAAACCCCTTTTGCAGCAGTCCTTGGGGGGATTCCGGGAGCGTTACCGATTTTAACAGGTGCTTTTGCAGCAACCCCAACCCCTAATATGGCTGTTTATTTTCTTTTCTTATGGATGATTTTATGGCAGCCGCCTCATTTTTGGGCATTGGCTTTAAAAATAAAAGAAGAATATGCTGCAGCCAATGTGCCTGTTTTACCTGTGATTTTTGATGATTATTACACCAAGCTTTTTATTCTTTTGTACGGGCTTGCTCTTTTGCCAACAGCCTTTTTCGTAGGAATGTTTGCAAACTTTTCTTATTTGTACCAAGTGGGTAGTTTTCTCGCAGGGCTATATTATCTGATGGTAACTTATAAAATGATTTTTTCTCCTCATGATCAAAATCCGAAGCAGGCCGAGCAGAATTACCAAAAAGCTTTTCGAGTTTCTCTGATTTACATGCTGCTCCTTTTTACTTTTATGATTGTGGATATTTTTGTATGAGTGATTGGGAAAATATCATTTTAGAAAATTTAAATCCGGAACAACAAAAAGCCGTACAAACAATACAAGGTCCTGTCTTAATTTTAGCAGGGGCAGGGTCCGGAAAAACTCGGACTATTGTTCACCGATTAGCATATATGATTCATGTAAAAAAAATTGCTCCTTGGAAAATTGTATCGGTTACTTTTACCAATAAAGCGGCTCAAGAAATGCAACAACGTTCTTTAGAAATTGCAGGGCCAATTGCTTCGGAAAGTATCATCCGTACATACCATTCTTTAGGTTTGTATTTTTTAAGACAACTAGCACAGTACATTGATTATCCATCGAACTTTACGATTTGGGATGATACAGACAGTAAAGGCGCTTTAAAAGCTATTTTAAGCGAATTTCCTGGAAAATATAACCAAAATCACTTACGCTATTTTTTAGGGAAAATTTCGGATTTTAAGGATAAACTTCTTTCGCCGGAAGAGGTAGCAGAAAAAGTGGATTTAGAAGAATATGAATTTGGGGACATTTTAGAAGAAGTGTATAAAT
>RFJE01000349.1 GCA_003695005.1 Candidatus Hydrogenedentota bacterium
ATTCAGCTAAGTGTGGCGCATCCTGTGTATAGTACTCACCAAAATCAAACATACGATGCTCATAAGGACAGGCTGTAATGCAATACCGACAACCTATGCATTGATCATAATTAATTTCTACAACACCGTCTGGCCTAGCAAATGTTGCTCCCACTGGGCAAACGGGCACACAAGGTGGATTGTCGCATTGCATACAGGGTTTTGGCAAATTTCGAATGCTTACGTTGGGGTACGTACCAATTTCTTCTTTTACGACTGGCCTGTATACGACTCCTGGGGGAAGAGCATTTTCTGCAATGCATGAAGTTGTGCACGCATTACAACCCACGCATTTGCGTAAATCAATTGCCATTCCCCAACGACGTTCTTCAATGGGTTTTTTTAAGGCTCGCTTTAAGTCATCAACCATGCGAACCATATCAGAACGGACTTCCTCGGGAAAATCTTCTAAATTCGGTATATTCAAATCTTCTACCGTTGTTCCGCTAGATTTTCCTTTTGGTTTAACCTCTTTGGCTTCTAAAGGCTTGCTCTTCGCTAAGGCAAATGCCGAAGCGAAGAGGCCTAGACCTTTTAAGAAGTCTTTCCGAGTTTTTACCTCGTTTTCTTTTACGGCCTCTTTCGCTTTCATAGAATACCTCCTAAAAATTAAACTCAGAGTGTACGAATACCGCTTGCTCCTCGGTTTTTTGGGTTGTATCTGTTGACTTCTGCATAAAATCTACAGAGAAAGCAACTAGTTTCAATGGACGATAAACAAGCCCTCCAATGATTTTAGTTTGCTTATCATTTTGTGCAGAAGTATCCGGATCATATAGATCCATTTGCCCTGCAATTTCTAATGGGGCACCAATTAGATCCGCTAACCCTATGCTTAGGAAAACACTCAATACATTTCCTTTTGTTGAGGTTCCTGCTACTTTATCATCAAGTAGCATATAAGATGCTTGTAACCGCAAAAGTTTTGCATAAGCCAGCTGCAGAGCAGGGCCAGCAACCAAATGGCTATCCTTTACTTCCGTTTGGTTTAAACTTACATATCCAAGAATGGAAAGTTTCCAATCTCCAAACTTAGGATGAATTCCTAACATGCTACGAGAAGCTTTGTAATTATTGCTTTCTGGCTTCCCGTAACCTTCTCCATTTTGGATAGCGGTATCCAATGTAATCAGCTTATCCACAAAGAACAAGCTTAAACCTAAACCTAAATCTGAACTTGTCTCTATTTTTAAATCATCAATATCCGTTTTGGAAACAAATCGGTATTTCCGGAAATTATCGGATAAGTCGATCCAATAAGTGGCAAACATACCCATGCTGATCCGATAAGCAAAGGTGCCTTTTTGTTCTTCTTTCTTAACCGCACCATATTGCGCATAGGCATACTTTAAGAATACCGCATACTTATCTTTACTGCCATTGGCATCTAGATCGGCTCTACCAATATCTGTAGTCGCATGAATTTTCCAATGCGGTGCAATGTAGTTTGTATAACGCAAATATACACGCTCAATGGAAAATTCATTTTTTAGTTTTCCTTTGGCAGTATCTACTCCATTTGTAGTTTTCTTTAGCTGCCCTTCGTATTGGGCATAAATTCTAGCCTTAAATTTTGCCTGTGGCGTTTCCTTCTTTACCGCCTTTTCCTGCTGAACTTCTTGTACTGTTTCAGTTTTTGCGTTTTCTTGTGCTGGAATTCCCCAGACTAGAAACGCTAAAGCTGTTAAGCTCAAAATCAATTTCTTCATAACCATCTCCTTTATCTATAATATATTTTGCTTTCATAAAGAGTACGGATTTCGTTCTTATCGGTAACATAAAAAAAGACATTTTTTCCGAAAAAATGAGGCAAAATCCGTACTTTTACGGAGTTTTATCCGTAGAAATACGGATCTTAATCATGAATTTTTCTTGGTGATAGGAAGTTCACAAGAGCAAGTGGACTGGCAGTACTCTATCATATTTACCCGTAATTTTTTACGAATTCGGGTTAATTGCATTTTAATGGCTGCTGTTGTTTTTCCCTTATCATGAGCAATTTGTGCAATATCTTTTCTTAAAAAATAATAAGCTTCAAGCACACTTCTCTCTTCAGGAAGTAATTTTTCGAGCGCATGCTCAAGGCAGTGGATTACTTCACCCTCTTCCTTTCCCGCTATAAGAATGTCCCAGCTTAAATTTTCTTTGTAAGCATCTTCTTTTAATTCCTGAATAAGTTGGTTCGTATGTCGGTATTCTTTCTCAATGTAATCATAATATAAGTTGCGTAACATTACTTTTATGTATCCCATAGGATTTTTGTTTATGACAGGAGTCTTCGTAGTGGCCAATTTTTCATACCCCTGCTGGTATAAATCTTGCGAAAGATCGATGTCTTTAGTTAACTGAAGCAAAAATTGATGAAGGTCTTGCTTATGCTGTATGTATAAATCTACCCAGCTTAAGCTCATACGTCATTTAAGAGGAACAAAACAAGCAGGCAACAGCATTTTTACCTCAACTGAAAACAAAGCACCGTAAAATCATCGTCGAATTCTTGCTTTTGCGAGAACTCGACTAATTCGCTTTTTAGACTTTCTACAACTTCTTGCGGGGAATTTTTTTGCTGAGATAAAAAAAACTCTTTTAAGCGGTCTAAGCCAAACTCTTCTCCATCCGGATTTGTAGTTTCTAATATACAATCTGTATAAACTAAAAGTTTAGAATTAGGGCTATATTTAACCCGATGATCGGATAGCTCAGGGTCAACCGCGGATCCTAAAACACTTCCTGTTGGCTCTAATTCTATAAGCATCCCGTCGGGCTCTAGTAAAAGTGCCGCAGGGTGAGCGGCATTGGCATAATAAATTTTACTTTGGGATGTATGCACACTTAAATAAATACCGGTAAAGTAATGAGACGATTCTAATTTTTCAATTTCATCCGATAAAATTCTTAAAACTTCAGCCGGTGTTTTTACACGTAATTTAATTTTTTCTAGCATCATAGAGCAAATAGCACCAATCAAGGCGGCTGGAACTCCATGACCGGAAATATCGGCTAGAAAAATAATAAATACATCGTCAAAAATCCAACGAAACGTATATAAATCTCCGGATACTTTCGAGCAAGGCAAATAAATGCTACCGACTTCAAACTTTCCTGCTTGCGAGTTATCTGGCAATAAAGTGGCCTGCACTTCGGTTGCTAAATCAAGTTCAAACTCCATTTGCTTTTGTTTTTTAATGATTTCTTTTGTTCTTTCTTCTACTTTTTGCTCTAATGTCCTTGCGTATTCTTTTAATTCTTCATGGGCTTTTTGTAAATCTTCTTGCAAATCTTCAATTTGCGAAAAGATATCTAAAATGCCTCGGTTTAATTTTAAATGAGACCGTTTTTGCAGAAATACAATGTAGGCAGAAAGGGGCGTGGATACGAGAAGACTAATAAAGGTTTTTAATACTAAATGAGAAGAGATGGACTTTCCAAATGTATCGGGTCGGGTTAAGCCAACAAAAATAAAGGAATCTAAAATCATGGCAACTTCAATGGCTAAAAAGACAGCAAGCCATCGGGGCAATTTTTTATAACGATTGACTAAAAACTGAAAAAATAAGATAGAGACAAATAAATCAATTACCGCTGCGCCAATGGAAATAAGCATTTTTCCATAAGCCGGCTTTAATAAAATTTCAGCGCCTTGCAAGCTTTGCTTAGGGTATTCCGTTAGCCAAGCATATTCATGCATCGTCGTTAAAAAAATTAAAAAGAACTGTGCTGTAATACAGGCATAAATGACAGATCGAGCTTCTCGAACCCCGCCACTTAAATAACCTAACAAAATAGCAGCAAAGATGATTGTAAAGACGGTAGAGCTATATCTTAGCTTTAAAGATAAACTACCGACTTCTAAGGGGACTGCTAAATTTAAGTGGCCAAGGATGTATGAAGTTACCCAGAGAAGGCCAACATAGAAAAGAAATAAGTTTAAGTTTTTTTTAAGGCGAATATAGTGCAAAATAAACAAGGTAAAAATGAGTGCTAAAATAAAAGAAATGTAAGTGAACACATAACAATAATTTATTTTCTATTGACTCTGTCAAAAAAAATCTGCTTTTCCAAGAGTGCTATTTATGCTTTTTGCCACGAAATGCTAGGAACTAAAGAATCAGCGGGGACTTCGCGTAAGCCAAAAGTCGCGATTATTGGTGCGGGCCGTTCCGGTAGAAAATTAGCCGAAAGATTAACCTCTTCATGGGAAATTTTGATTTTAGATAAAAATCCGGAAAGGCTAAAATTAGCGGCGAAACAGGCCGGACTTGCAGAAGAAAAATGCTTTTTAGGAGATGCTACTTCGGCCATCTTTTTAGAAGAGGTGCAAATTGAAAAAGCTTACCAAATAGTTGTTTTAGTGAGCGATGATAAAACAACGGAAGAAATTGTAAAACTACTAACACAACGTTTTCACAGGAAAAACATTATTGCTAGGATTCTCGATGAAGTTCGAGCAGAAGCTTTGCGTAATTTAGACATTGTTATTGTAAATCCCTTTGAAACTTCCGTAAACTTAATCGCA
>RFJE01000350.1 GCA_003695005.1 Candidatus Hydrogenedentota bacterium
AGCTTGCACCGTAGAAGCTTTATCCCATGAGAAACCAAACTTACCCGATCCTAATTCAAATAAGTAACGAGAATTTTCTGCTTTTTCTTCCGGAAGCATTCCCCCTTCTCCGGAACAAATGCCTGTTCCTACCATTTCTGCACCACGCGCTAGAGAAACTTTTGCCTCCTCCGACAGTGCACCAAAACTCATGTCCGAGATAAAAATAGGAATTTTCATGGTTAATGGCTTTTTTGCTTTTTTTCCTAATACAAATTCCGTTTCCACCTCGGTGTTTTCTGGCAAAGGCTTTGTCTTTAATTGTGCCGTTTGGATTAAAATATCTTTCCAACGTGGTAATTCCACTAAAGGAACCCCCATCGCTGCCACCTTACCATGATGACCCGTTTTAGAAAGACCATTTTTAGCAAGCCTGTGAATTTCTTTTACATAAGGCTCTTCTTCCGTACCATGAATATCAGCATAAAGCCCTAAATACTCCTCTCGATGATAGGGCTGTGGATGTTTCTTTTCCCATGATGCAATTTCATCTTCATCCACATACACTTTGCCATCTTCTATCCATCCTTTAAAACTGGGAAGTTTCTCCTCATTATTGTATTCACTAATTCCGGAATCGAGACGATAATCCCAACCATGCAAACCGCAAATTAAATTTTGGCCATCTACATAACCATCTGCTAACAGCGCACCACGGTGCAAACATCGACCATATAAAACATGGACCACATTTGCTTCCCGAACAATCACTAAATCTACATTGGCAACACAAGCATACTGTGGATTTTTTTCGGGAAATTGTTCTACGGATCCAACCGAGATAGGCTTCATATTCTTATGTCGAATGAACAAAGCAAAAGTTTCAAAAACCTAAATCTTCGTTAGTAAAGGAAAAACCTTCGGGAACTAAAAAAGAGTTGGAAAATTCTTTCTTGGCTAATTCTTGAATGGAATTTAATTTCTCGTCATCATGAGTGGGATCATGATGAATTAAATGAAAGTGTGGAATGTTTGCTTTTTTAGCAATTTGAATGCCATGATAGTATGTAGAATGTCCCCACCCTACTTTTCCTTGCTCATATTCTTCCGGCAAATATTGGCTATCATACGCCAAGCCATTAGCTCCTTCGGCAAAGGCTGATAGTTTTTCTATCATAGCATCGGAATGCTCCACATCCGTACAAAAAACAAAGCTAAAATCACCATGAGTAATGCGAAAACCTAAGGAATGATTTGGATGATACAAAGTAAGGGATTCTACTTTTAAATCTTCTAGCTCTAAAACCTGTCCTGACTTTAGCTCATGGAAATGTAAGTTTGCCGACATATTATGTGTAGAGGCGGGAAAGTACATGAACATTTGCTGCATATACAAGGTACGCTCAATACTCCATGTCTGAATTTCTTCCCGTCCGGCATCGGTTAAAACTTTTACTTGCTTTGTTTCCCCATAAATGTGAATTTCATTGCCCGGAATATAACAGGGAATAAAAAAAGGAAACCCTTGGATATGATCCCAATGCGTATGAGTAAACAAAATGTGAAGTTTCCCTTTTCCCTGTCCAAATTCCCGTTTTAATAAATCCATTCCTAAGAGGCGAATTCCGGTTCCTGCATCAATTACAAGCTTTGTTTTTTCGGTTTCTACAAAAAAACAAGTGGTACTACCCCCATATCGAGAAAATTCTTTACCAGAAACAGGGATGGATCCCCGAACCCCGTAGTACTGAAACCGAATTTTCACAAATGCACTTTTCCTAGTTTTACAAATTTATCTGCAGTCATATCTGACACAAGGACAGCTAAAGCAATTCCCATAAGCTTCGATCGAGCACTGTCTGCCCGCGATGGTAATACTACTGGAATTTTAGCTCCTAATACAATGCCTGCCATGGTGCCCCCCGCTAAATAAGTAAAAGACTTTGCTAGCACATTACCGACTTCAATGTTCGGCATAAGTAATATATCGGCATTTCCCGGCACCGGTGAATTAATTTTCTTAATGCGCGCCGCTTCGGCACTTAATGCATTATCGAGCGCAAAAGGCCCATCAATTTTACCATATTTAATTTGATTTCGATCCGCCATCTTTGACAAAATTGCGGCATCTAATGTAGCCGGCAAATCCGGATTTACTAATTCAATGGCACTTACCACTGCTACATTAGGCTCGTTAATCCCAAGCACTCGCGCTAGAAAAATTGCATTGGATAATATAATTGCTTTTTGTCTTAAATCGGGTGCAATGTTTACTGCTGCATCAGTTACAAGCAGCAACTTATCCATATTCGTTACTTCTAAAACAAAAACATGCGACAAACGTTGACCCGGCTCTAAAAGGTTTAAGTCTTTATTTAGAATCGACCTCAAATAATCATCACTGTGGATTTGGCCTTTCATAATAATATCCGCTTTTCCTTGCGATACATACAATGCAGCTTGGTAAGCGGCCTCTAAATAATCGGGATAATCATGAATTTCTATATTGCCACCATTGAGTTCTTCTTCTTTCATAATGGTTTCGATTTCTTTTTTATCTCCAAAGATGACAGGCTCTGCAATTCCAAGAGAATAGGCCTGATGAAGCGCTTTTAATGCAGAACGCGATTGACCAACCGACAAAGCAATCTTTTTTAAAGGGTACTCTCTTAAAACTTCAATTACTTGGTTAAAATTTGTAAGTCTTCCATATGGTACTGCCATGTTCCATACTCTTATTTAGAGAGAAAAAGTCAAAATGTTTTAGGTATTTTTTAATATCGAATTAAAATGGTAATGATAGCGACACCCATCAATAAACTAAAAG
>RFJE01000351.1 GCA_003695005.1 Candidatus Hydrogenedentota bacterium
CCCAAAAGCAGGCGCAGAAAGAAATTCGGATTCCATTAGAAGCAAACGTATATATTGTTTTTGATACTGTGAGTGCCGATGAAATGGACATCCTAGCAGAAAAATTAAAATTGTATCCCGAGCAGCGGTATTATCGCCTGCCTGGTCTTACTTATATACGTTTTACAGCTTTCAATGATAGCCGTAAGTCATATCGTATGGATTTATGGAATTCGTATTTTGAAAATGATGTAGGTCAGAAGTTTCCTGCTATTTCGGTTCAAGAATATAAGCAAACATTTACATCTGTAGCCTACCGGCGATTTCCCCCCGACGATATGTTTGCATTTTACATTACGAAAGAAGGAAAGCAAGAGGCAGGTAAAAAAATTTATTTAAATAAATATCCTGCGGGTAAACCGATTGATTTGCCACCGCAATCGCGTGGATTTCAAATTATTCCTTATAAAAAAATTTCGTCCAGTGCGCGGAAGTACCGATGGATCTATAAGCCTTCTGCAGAAGAAAGTAGCGAGAAATCTATTCCTTTTTACTTATGTACAGAGCGAGAAGATGGAAAAAAGTGTTAGTTGGATCGTCAGTTCCCGCAACCCTCTAGTTCTTCCTAGTGTTTATAAATTTCAGCTAGCAGAGCTTTTTGTGCATGAAGTCTATTTTCCGCCTGGTCAAAAACAATCGACGAGTTGGAGTATAAAACTTCTTCTGTAATTTCTTCTCCAATATGCGCGGGTAAGCAATGCATGATTTTTACCGAAGCTTTACATTGATTTAAAATCTGATTATTAACTTGGTATGGCTTTAACAAGTTAATTTTATTTTCTTTTTCTTTCTCTTGTCCCATAGAAACCCATACATCGGTATATAAAATATCAGCTTCCTGCAAAGCAAGTTTTGCTTCTAATGACTTTATATCATGAATGATTTGAATATCGGTTTGTAAGCTTCTGGCCTGCCCTAATACCTTTTTAGCAGGAGACATTTCTTTTGGACATAAAACTGTAATTTTAGTTTTCGCTAAACCACTTGCTAAAATTAAAGAATGTGTAACATTGTTATTTCCATCCCCTAAAAAAACAAGGTGAGTCTTTTCAAAGTCAAGATTTTGTTCAGCAATGGTTAAAAAGTCTGCTAAAGCTTGGCAAGGATGGTATAAATCACTCAATCCATTGATGATAGGAATAGAGCTGTATTTTGCAAGTTGCTCTAAATTTTGGTGAGCAAATGTTCGTATAAGCAGACCGTCTAAAAAGCGAGAAAAAACATGAGCGCTATCGCGAAGACTTTCCCCTCGCGAAAGTTGCAATTCATTTGAATTTAAAACCACAGGATAGCCCCCAAGTTGTACAACACCCACTTCAAACGAGATTCGGGTTCGTGTAGAAGGCTTTTCAAACAGCAAACCAAATGTTTTTTTTGTTAAAACCTGAGGAACTTCCCACGGATCATTTTTAAACTTTTTCGCAGTTTCTAAAATGCGAAAGAAAATTTCCCTATCAATATCTAAAAGAGATAAAAAATGTTTCATATTAGCTTTTTTGTCGGACAATCATTGGTTTGCTTTTGGTTATTTTCTCTACTCGTTTTAGTAGGGTTTGTAATTTTGTTTTATTTTGTGCTTTGCCAACTCGAACAAAATAAAATCGTAAGCCTCGAACGACTCGTGCAGAAAGTCCTTTGGATTTTAATTTTCTCTCCAATTTTTTAGCCTGGTTTTCCCACTTAAAAGCAGCAGCTTGAACAGTATAAAAAGCTTCTTTTATTTTCTTTTGCGTTTTCTTTGGAAATTTTGTTTTTTTCCTTTTGCTAGGGGGATGTAAAAAAGGGTCATCCTGAATCAATGTTTCTTCTTTTATAATTTTTAAAGGCTCTTGTTTTTTATGTTCTTCTACCTCTACAGAGACATTTGCTACTTTGCTTACTTCTGTATTCGTGGCAGGCAAGGCTGCTTCTGCTGGAAGAGACGGTTCTTCAGACGGTAATTTCGCTTGTTCTTTTTGTATCACGTCGAGAGCCGTTTCTGTTTTATCAATATTCGAAAAATTTGCTACTTCGTTGGTAGGGGCAAATTTTTGGCCAAGTAAAAAAGATCCAGAAAGCAATAAAATAAACAAACCACCTACAATGAAAAGTCGATTTTTATCCAGTTGTAAAATATATACTTCTTTTACTTTCTCATTAGCCTTATTGTTTTGTTCCATACTTATTCTCCAAAGTTTGCAGTAACATATTTACTTGTTCTTTTAATTCTGCCATTCCTTGTGTATTCTCAATTACATAATCGGCTAATTTTTTCTTTTTTTCAATGGAAATTTGGTTTTGCATTCTTTCTTTTACTTGATCTTTAGTTAGCCCAAGGCGATTGGCTGCTCTTTGTATAGCAATTTCCTCGGGGGCATAAACAACAATGGTAGCTGCAAAATCATTTTGCATATTTTTTTCAAATAACAACGGAACATCATAGAAGATTCGCTTTCCTTTATACTGTAATAAATCCTGTTCAAAAAGTTTTCGCACTCTAGGGTGGATGAGTTGGTTTAGTTCTTCGAGCTTTTGTTTATTCGCAAAAACAAGTTCTCCTAATTTTTTACGATTGATTTTTCCTTCGTGAATTACTTGATCTCCAAATCGTTGTTTTAATTCTTGTACGAGTTCGGGATACTCTTGGTAATGTTCGCTTAAAATGAATTTAGCATACTCATCGGCGTCAAGTACAGTTTCCCCTGCTTCGCGAAGTAGCTTTGCCACAGTCGATTTTCCCGATCCAATAACACCTGTAATAGCAAATACATTTGGATACTTCATATTACAGACTTATTTACAAAAACGCAGCGACAAGGATGCTTTTATCAATGGCGCTAAAATAATTCATAAATTCTTGTTTTTCTTTTTCTGTGTAATCTTGTAACTCTTTTCGTAATGCATAGTTTTTTCGTAAATTTAAAAACTCGCTTGGTTTTTCTTTGAAAGTATTGGAATCATGTTCAATCAATTTTGCTGTTCCATGCGGGAAATATTTTATACGAGCTACTTTCCAATCTTTGCATAAAATTTTGGCAATGCCGCCAAGGCGACCCTTTGCAGAATAACCGGCAATATGAGGTGTACAAATTTTAGGCAATAGCCATACATTCCATTTTTCTTGAGGAAGGGGCTCTTTAGGGTAGACATCTTGTGCAAAAATTTTTTGTTGTTTGATTACAAATTCATAAAAAGATACATCCCAAATTTTTCCACGTGAGGTATTGATTATATAAGGGATTTGCTTTTGAAAAAACGGGTTCTCTTTGCGTAAAAACTCATGCGTTGGATGCTTCCCTGTTTTCGTAAGTGGCACATGAAAAGTAAGCAAATCACAGTTGGAGAGTTCGCTTGGATCCTTTTCAGGCAATACATAAGGGTCGTAGATTTTAAAGCGGATGCTAGTATTTTCGAGAAAACGCGCTACTTTTTTGCCAATATTTCCATAGCCTACAATCCCTACCTGTATAGATTGCGGATGGATATTGTAGTGCAAACAGAAAGAAAAAAAAGCTTGTATTACATAATCTCGAACAGCCGTTGAATTGATCCCTTTCGCTGTATAAAGTTGGATATCCTTTTCTTGCAAAGCATGGAAGTCTATGTTATCTGTGCCCGTTGAAACCAGTCCCACTTTTTTTAAACGAGGCAATTTTAATAAAGTATCCTTTGTAATAGGAAAATCTGCCTTTATTAAAAGCTCTTCTATGTTTGAATTCCGCTCAAAAGAAGATGGGATCCATTCATACGTAATTTCTGGATGAAATTTTAAAAAATGTAACGGGATACCTTCCTGAATACCAATGTGCATTATGCGCTTGCATCGAGTAAAAGACCTTTAATGCGTCCCATTAGCTTTAAGGCAATTAAAACATCTATATTGCGACGGGTAATTTCATGTAATAAAGAAGCCAAATCTTCATTTATGACTTCAATAAATTCTAGCGCTTGTTTATCTTTAGCTACATACGTTCGTTGCTTAAAAGCTTTTTTCATAATCCACTGTCCAATAGCACGCACTACAGCTTGGTACTTTAAGAAATTCGTGTATGTCGGATTAGAAGCTAAATGTTCTTCTGCTTTATCTAGCTCTAACCAAAGAGCATCGATTTTTTGGCGATTTAGCTTAATTTCCGATATGGTAGAGATTTCTTCTTTTTTTCTTTTTTTCTGAAGTAAGCTAGTAAAAATAGCACTAGCTGCAGGGTTGCCAACTTGTTTTTGATTTTGTGTCCCGCCATATATTGTGCCATAAGATCCGCTTTGCACTTTTGTGCTTTTCATACTATATTTTCGGTGTTTTCAAAAACTTCCGTATTAAATTTTATTGATTTTAGCACGGCCTTCAAAAATAACACCGGGCTCCATAATTAAATTACCACTTACAATGTCTCCTGTCACTTTTGCCGTGGCTAATAAGTGAACTTCTTCCGGGGCATAAATATTTCCTTCTACCGTTCCTGCTACGACGACTTTATTCGCTATAATATTGGTTCGTACAAGCCCCGATTCTCCCACAATCACTTTAGATGCGGAATCTATTCGTCCTTCAAAAGTTCCATCAATTCGAAGAGCTCCTGTAAGAGTAAATTCTCCCTTAAAGTGAGCACCGAAACCAATGACAGTAGTAACAATTTCTGCAGAAGGGTCTGCTTGATCAACCGAACTCATTCCCGTTCCAATAAGCCTAAATAAGGGGCAGGGTTTTGCGCCTGTACTCCAATAATGATTTCATAATGTAAAACTGGTTCTCGTTGCATATTGGATAAGTAGCCAAGAGCTTCACCACGAGCTATTTTCTCATCTTCATTCACAATCACTCGGTCTAAACCGGAGTAGCGAGAACGATAACCAAAATGATGTTGAATTTCAACAATCCAGGTTCCGTCGATATTTCTAGCAATATGTTGTATAATTCCGGGAGCAGTGGCTTTTACTGCTGACCCCGGGCTCGCAACAAAATCTACTCCCTGGTTAAACTTTGCTTTTAAAGTCGAAGCATCTCGGATAAAACCATAAGGATTTAAAATGGATCCCTGAACTGGATAGCCCACAGGAGTGTTGTCTAAAAGTTTTTGTCTTTTTTGTAAATATACTTTTAATTTCTCTAAAGGCTTATTGGCAATATCCATATCGTGAATTAACCGGTTTAATATAAAAATTTCCACTGGCAAATCCGTAATACTTTCACTATCTCGTGCTTCGTTGCCACCTCGAGCAAAAAGCATATTTTCTTGATTGGGATATGTCAAGGAATGTAATTTTTCTACTTTATCGCGAACTTCCCCATACAATTTGTCAATTTGGCGAATTTCTTGCCGAATTTTCTTAAACTGGATTTTAGCATCTTTTTGATATGTAATCATTTTATCTACTTCTTGTACAGTAGAAGTATGATAAATGACTAAAATGGCACTTATACTGGTAATAATAATAATGGAGTATAAA
>RFJE01000352.1 GCA_003695005.1 Candidatus Hydrogenedentota bacterium
GAAATATGTACATCCACTGTGCGATCGGTAACAGCTTTATCTCGTCCCCACACCATATCTAAAATTTGATCTCGTGGAAAAACCCATTCTGGTTTTGAAGTTAAAAGTTCTAGTAAAGAAAACTCTGTTGTAGTAAGTTCAATTTTGCGACCATCCACGAGTACTTGCCTTTTATTTGGATCGATTTTAAGTCCAGTAAATGTTTTTTTCTCGTTCTCTAATTTGTCTAGTCTTCGAAGCAATGCTTTTACTCGTGCAACAAGTTCGCGAGGAGAAAAAGGTTTGGTAATATAGTCATCGCTATATTCTAAACCAAGCACCTTATCTGATTCATGAGCTCGCGCAGTTAGCAAAATAATCCCAATACTTTTCGTGCGCGGATTCGAACGAAGCTCTTTACAGAGCTCTAGACCATCCCCATCCGGAAGCATAATATCTAAAATAGCAATGTCGGGAATGCGTCTATTTAAAAATTGACGAAAATCTTTTACACTATCAAAATCTTCTACAAAAAATCCTGCACGCTCTAAATGCAGGGTAATTAAATCGGAAATTTCTTTTTCGTCTTCGAGTGTAAAAATGACGGATTGTTTTTTCGTATCCAATTTAAAGTGCAGTATCTAATACTTTGCCACGATAAAAAACTTCGTAACCATCGCGACGAAGGCGTTTTGCCATTTTTCGTGCAGCATCGGCTGTCTTAAAATCGCCTAGCCATACATAATGCCATTTTCCTTCTGTCGCTATAAACGTTCTTCGATTATAGCGGTCTTCTAATTCTTCGCGAAATTTTTCTGCATTTGCTCTGCGCTTAAAGGCACCTACTTGGATTGTATAGCCTTTTGGTTTTAAGCCATCCATAAACAAGAAGCCGGCTGCTTCGCTTTGTGGATCTTCCACTTCGTCATCATATGTTTCTTTGGGTTCGGATTCCTGTTTTTTGTCGACTTCTGCTTTTGCTAAAAAATTATCTTTTCCTTTTTGGATCAACTCGACACTTACTTTCGCAACTCCTTTTTTAGCAAAGCCTAGTGCTTTTGCGGTAGCATAACTTACATCAATAATACGACCATCCACATAAGGACCGCGATCATTAATACGAACAAGTTGCTTTTTACCATTTTCTAAATTTTTAATAAGCACAATCGATCCCATGGGAAATGTTCGATGCGCGGCTGTAAATTGATTCATATCAAAGAGTTCGCCACTTGCTGTGGGGCGCCCCTGCATTTCTTTTCCATACCAAGAAGCATATCCTGTTTGCACAGTAAATTCTTTTTTTTCAGGAATATTTACTTTATCCGAGAAAAATTCTTCGTCGGAGACTTCTCTTGTTTTTGCTACTTTTACATTTTGATCTACCGATTTTTCCCGAGTTTCTATTTGTACAGGCTTACGTGTTTGCGGCGCCTGACAAAAAAAAGATACAGATGATATCATGAACAAATAAGCTACTTTTTTCATGGTATATATATCGAATCTTTCTTAAAAAGTTTAAGTTTTTTCTAACTTTCTATAGGAAAGTATTAGCGAATTAAGGAATAAATTTTTTCAAAGTCTATGGTTCCATCTTTTTTTTGATAATTTTCCATAAGAGCTGCTACTAAACGACCAGCCGCCACCCCAGAGCCATTTAAAGTGTGAAGATAATCATTTTTTCCATCTGAATTTTTATACCGGATTTTTGCACGTCTTGCCTGATAATCTAAAAAATTAGAGCAGGATGATATTTCCACATATCGTTTTGATCCCGGCATATAAACTTCAATATCATAAGTTTTTGCAGAAGCCGCAGAAGTATCGCCTGAGCACAATAACATAACCCGATAATGCAAATTTAATTTTTGTAAAACTTTTTCTGCTTGCTTCGTTAAAGCTTCATGGTGTTCAGAACTCTTTTCGGGATGAGATAAAATTACCAGTTCCACTTTTTGAAATTGATGAACACGAATAATTCCACGAGTGTCTTTTCCGGCAGCCCCTGCTTCACGTCGAAAACAAGGAGTGGCGGCTGTTAACAAAATTGGTAAATCTTTTTCCGAGAGTATCTCATCTCTGTATAAGTTTGTCAACGGAACTTCTGCTGTTGGAATTAAACTTAATGCATCTTTTTCAATGCGATAAAACTCTTCGGCAAATTTTGGCAACTGACCTGTGCCAATCATACTTTCATCATTTACTAAAAAAGGAACCATTCTCTCTAAATAGCCATCTTCGCGATGCAAATTTAACATAAAACGGATGATTTCTCTTTCTAGCTTGGCAATTTCCTCGTTGTACACATAAAATCGCGATCCGGAAAGCTTAACACCTCTTTCAAAATCTATGTAGTTATGCTTTGTAGCAATTTCATAATGTGGTAAAGGATCAAAATCAAAAGTAGGTTTGTTTCCCCACTCTCTTACGAGAAGATTATTACTTTCATCTTCGCCTTCAGGAACTGAAGAATCGAGTATATTTGGCAGAGATAGTAAAACCTCTTTAACCTTATCATCCAATTCATTAATTTTTATTTTAATGTTTGCAATTTTTTCACCAATCTCTTTTACTTTTGCTTTTAATTCATCGGCTTCTTTTTGTTTTCCTTCTCGAACAAGAATTCCAATTTGTTTTGAATTTTGGTTGCGCTGTGCTTGTAAATTTTCTAACTCTTGTTTTAGCTCTTTTTCTTTATAATATTCCTCTAAAAAAAAATCAAAATCTTTTGTATCCCACTGCCGTTTTTTTAAATTTTCTTTAATGCAACGAATCCCATCTTCGCTTTTTAGTAATTTTGGATTGAGCATATTCCAAAAGAAATTTTATTTTCATCACGTAAAGATTTTGTCTTTTCTATTATCGGTAGGGGGGACACCCCCCTGGCTTCGGCCGCGCGGTCGTTCTTCGAGTTTAACTAAATAAAAAATATGAATTTTCCACACTTATTCTACAAGGAAAGATATCTGTACGTTTTCCGTCCCGTCAACCGTCTCATCACTGCGCGTCCTCCGCGACGTCCACGGATGGACTAGTGGCCAGCTCGCCGTGCGAGCTCGCTGGCACTTCCGCGCTACGCGACGTACACGGATGTACTAGTGCCGAGCGAGACAGGATGTCGAAAGCGAGGCCTCACTAACGTATCGCTCCGCTTGGTCGTCGCGGGCGCATGGATGCGCAGGAGCGACCCACCCCC
>RFJE01000353.1 GCA_003695005.1 Candidatus Hydrogenedentota bacterium
GCGCCCTAACAGGTATATCTCACCACCGTCCGGAATCAACAGGCCAAAAAGGGTGGATAGCAAGGTTGTTTTTCCTGCTCCGTTGGGTCCCAATAAACCGTATACTTCGCCTTCGTACACTTTCATGCACAAGTCATTAAGTGCGAGAAACCTTTTATATCGTTTTGTGAGATGTTGCACCTCAAGAAGCGGTGGCATGATGAAGCCCCTCTTTTTTCATGATTTTCGAATACCCATTAGCATCATAAGACGATACACAATGAATAACGCAAAGACAATATCAAAAACAAGCATTATAACGACAGATAGTGTAGGAGTAAGAAATCTCAAGGTTTCCAGCCATTTATAAATTGTTTTATCTATAAGATACAAAATACCTCCAACTAAAATTGCTATAAAAATAAAATCAATACAGACAAAAAGAAATTGACTAAAAGTTGGATACTTCTGCCTGGTACGCCACCAATAACGAAGTGATGCCCATGCATGACTCCGAATATCGAGGTCTTTGAATAAAAGTTGAGAGATAATTTGATAACCATCGGTCGGCAGAAATGGAGACCAATTGAACAAGAAAATCATATAATTAACCATAGCAAACGCCAACATAAAAGATTGCCAATCGGAACCTAAATGCATTTTCCAACTCAATATCCAAGCAACGTTGCCAAGAAGTAAATTCATAAAAGGCCCTGCTGCAAGAGTCAATAAACGCCGCCTAAGTGGCAAGGTATACAAACCAGGAATTTGAATACTTAAAAATGGCATCACAAACAAATATAATCTTAGTGTTAGACGACGTGGAAAAATGCCAGCGCGAGATGCTACTAGAGCATGGGAAATCTCATGCAAAGGTAAAGCAAAAAGCCAAATACTAGCATACGAAAGAAGAAGAAATGGATAATTCATCATTCCTCTTGAACGGAAACTTTTTTGCCACATTGATTTAGCTGTTTCTGTATCTGAAAAAGTAAGAGTTATAAGTACGATAATTGAAATTATAAGCGTTACACCAAAAGTATACTCGAAAAAGCGCCCCCAATATTGCAACTTCGATTTAAAGAAATCCAAAGGAAGTGAAATAACTGTTTTCGAAAGATTGATAAAATGCGAGTAACTAGGCTCAGTAATTTCCTCTTCCCCAACATAAGCAAGGCCAGCTCGTATAAGCAATTCCACAAATTGTTCAACATTTGGTTGTACTTTTCTTTCTGTTTGTAACTTAGATTCAATTTCTTGTAAGGATATGCCATTATGCAAGAAAGTCAGAATTTGCATTACTATGGGATATCGTTCTTCATCAACAACTATATATCGATCAACATCAATACTTCCTACCAAATAATACTGCATATTACCTTTCGCAAACAGCGGCCACGATTGCAAATTGGGTACTAAATTAAGGTTATGCACATACATATCAACATCCTCCCAATGAGATGGAATTAGAATTTAATCGAAATTGTTGATAATGACGCACAAATTGCTGCCACTCATTTGGATTTTGCTGAATACGCGCTAAATCCTCCATTAGTGTTCTCAAGACAACTTGAATAACTCCACAATTTAATGTTTTCCCATGCAAATGTTCATTCTCAATATAATGAACACCAAGGCAACTAGTACACACATTTCGTGCCCAACATTTTCTACACGAATTTCGATGCTGTTTTGCATTCTGCAAATAAAAAGCATGCCCTTTTTGACGATAAGCATCGCTATTAAGAGAATGCAATGCTGAATGCTGAATAAACTCTTGCTTGCCCACAAACATAAAACAGGGGTAAATATTTCCGTCAATATCAATAGCTAAATCATGAACACCAGCAGCACATACTAAAGGTTGTGGGATTTTCAGAAGCAAAGGCCGTAAAAGTCCTGTGATAAAAGAAAACAATTTAGGATTCCCTTCAACAAGCGATTGTAGAGCATTAGATGTTGCCACCTTGTAGTATTCTAAAAGTCTCCTCCGCTCATAAGGCTCCCACCCTTGGGGATCGTCCGATTTATAAACTGCTGGCACAATATGCGGATGATAAATACCCTTTTCAGCGAAAAATTCGATTACATCCCAGACACTATACCCTCTTCGCATACTTTCCGAGTTGTATGTTACTTCAACAGAAAATGGTATATTTTCTTCTTGCAAATAGTGCAAAGTTTGCAAAACCCGTGAAAAACTACCTCGTCCTTTTTTATCGATACGTGTCAGATCATGAATTTCTTGAGGCCCATCAATGCTGATGTTCAGAAAGATAGCATTTTGTTTTACCACGCTAGCAATTTTAGTATTCCATATAGTACCATTAGTCGTCGCTCCAAAACGAGGCGAACGCGAAATTTTTCCATCAGTCACCATCTTCTTAAAAAAGCAACAAATAGATTCAATGAGATCGATGTTTAAAAATGGCTCTCCACCAAAAAACTGAATGGACACAATTTCTTTATAATACTTTAAAACATTCCGTATAGCCTGTAGAGCATTTTCATTACGAAAGTGCGCTATCTTCCCTCCGTAAGCCCCCCCTGAAGCATAACAATAAGAACAATTGAGATTGCAGGCAGTCGTTGTCAGAATCGTTAGTCGATTTAAAACATGGATGCCACTGCTTGCCATTTCAAATCGCTTTAAAACCCTTTTTCGTTCTTGAACAATTTTTTGCTCCAGGGTGTACCATCTTTGCGGAACTCCCATCGGCTCCTCTTTACATCCTTGCTGCTCACGAATCCAGTTCACCAACTCCCTTTCACTCTGAAAGAACAGCATACTTTCCGGATCAAAAATAAACCATCGTCCATCTCCAGATTCAAAAGTATACAACTCCTGAAGTGCGTGAAAATTCATTTACCCCCTCCTTTCTAAACTCTCATGATTCTTTCCGACGAAAGAGAACCAACCCTTTGGGTGTTGTCAGCGCTATCGAATGA
>RFJE01000354.1 GCA_003695005.1 Candidatus Hydrogenedentota bacterium
AATATCGAAGAATCCGCAATGAAGCCATACAGTAAAATGTAGATTTTCTGACCGAGCGTCCGCGGATTCGGAGCGAGGGGGGTGTCCCCCCTCATAAATAACTGGAAACGTTTGACGCTTACGTCAACCGGTTTCTACAAAAAAAGTTGCCAATTCAGCAAAGTTTATGTATATTGCTATTAGCACTTGATTACTTTGAGTGCTAACACTTTAAGTTTTTATGTGATACAAGGAGGGTTTATGGAAAATTTAACCATAAAAATGCAGCAAGCATTCCAAAGAGCACAGTCACTAGCCGAGGAATACGGTCATGTGGATTTGTTGCCGGAGCATTTATTGCTTGCTGTCATCGAAGATGCGGAGGGTCTGCCGTATCAAATTATTCATAAATTAACAGACAATCCGGCTGCGGTTGAGAAAAAAATTAAAGATTACTTATCTAGCATTCCGCGGGTTGAAGGCAATGTAAAATATGGAGAATATGCTTCATCTGATTTTCGAAAATTAATTAACGTTGCACAAGGAGAAGCAAAAGGTTTAGGCGATACGTATTTATCACTTGAGCATATTTTACTTGCTTATTTTAATGGACAATTTCGATTAAAAAAAGAATTAGAGAGTTTAGGTCTCAATCGGAAAAATATAGACCAAACCATGAAAAGTTTAAGGGGGAACCAAACTGTGAATTCCGACAATCCAGAAAGCACTTTTGATGCACTTAACAAATATGGTCGCAACTTAAATGAGTTAGCGAAACAAGGTAAGCTCGATCCCGTAATAGGACGGGATGAAGAAATCCGGCGGGTTATCCAAATTTTATCCCGAAGGACAAAAAATAATCCTATTATTATTGGGGAGCCAGGAGTTGGAAAAACCGCTATTGTCGAAGGATTAGCGGGTCGCATTGTGGACGGCGACGTACCCGAAGTTTTACGCGATAAAGTGATTGTGGCTTTAGATATGGGAGCCTTAATTGCAGGAGCAAAGTATCGCGGAGAATTTGAAGAGAGGCTAAAAGCTGTCTTAAAAGAGGTTACTTCATCCGATGGCCGTATCATCCTGTTTATTGATGAGATTCATACTGTTGTAGGAGCAGGTGCTACAGAAGGTTCGATGGATGCAGCAAACTTATTAAAGCCTGCAATGGCACGAGGAGAGCTTCGCTTAATTGGTGCAACCACTCTCAAGGAATACCAAAAGTATATTGAGAAAGATGCAGCACTAGAAAGAAGGTTTCAACCTGTGTTTGTGCAAGAACCGAGTGTGGAAGATGCGATCACGATTTTACGAGGCCTTCGCGAAAAATACGAAGTGCACCACGGAATACGGATTACTGACCCTGCTATTATTGCAGCGGTTACGTTATCGAATCGGTATATTACTGATCGGCAGCTACCCGATAAAGCCATTGACTTAATTGACGAGGCTTGCTCGAAGCTCCGCATCGAAATGGGATCCTTGCCACAAGAGCTCGAAGATATGAATCGCAAAATGCGGTCGCTAGAAATTGAAGAAGCAGCTCTAAAACGTGAAAAAGACAAAAGTTCTAAAGAGCGTCTTGAAGCAGTGCGAAAAGAACTTGCTGAATTGCGAGAAAAGTTTAATGCATTAAAGCTAAAGCTCGACGAAGAAAAGAAAATTATTAAAGCAATCACCGAGAAAAAAGAAGAAATTGAGCGCTTAAAAGTCGAGGAAGCAAATGCCGAGCGAGCAGGAGATTTAAATAAAGTAGCCGAAATTCGTTATGGTAAAATTCCAACCATCCAAAAAGAGTTAGAAAAGCTCGAAGAGGATTTAAAGAAAAAGCAACAAGGAGAAAGGCTACTCAAAGAAGAAGTAACCGAAGAAGATATTGCAGAGATTGTCTCTCGATGGACAGGAATTCCTGTAAGCAAAATGCTTACAAGCGAAAGACAAAAATTACTTCATATTGAAGATGCTCTACATGAAAGAGTTGTTGGTCAGGATGAAGCCATCTCTGCCATTGCCGAAGCGATTCGCCGTTCCCGCGCTGGCTTAAGCGAAGAGAATCGCCCTGTTGGTTCCTTTATGTTTTTAGGGCCAACCGGTGTAGGAAAAACAGAAACGGCAAAAGCTCTTGCTGAATTTTTATTTGATGATGAGAAAGCTCTCATCCGAATCGATATGACCGAGTACATGGAAAAGCATGCAGTAGCTCGCTTAATTGGCGCCCCCCCGGGTTACGTAGGCTATGACGAAGGGGGTCAGTTAACAGAGCAAGTACGCAGACGTCCTTACAGCGTACTCTTGTTTGATGAGATTGAAAAAGCACATCCCGATGTGTTTAATATCTTTTTACAAATTTTAGATGATGGTCGTCTAACGGATTCAAAAGGAAGAACCGTTGATTTCAAAAACACTATCATCATTATGACTTCAAACGTGGGTTCGCATATTATTGCCGACCCTGCACTTGGCGAGGAAGAAAAGGAAATTAAAGTGAGAGAGGAATTAAAACATTATTTTAAGCCGGAGTTTTTAAACCGACTCGATGGCGTTATTATGTTCCACTCGCTTACCAAAGAACACTTGCGTGACATTATCCGCATCCAGCTTAAGAGGGTAGAAAATAGAATTGCTGCGAAAAAAATGAAAATTGAATTTGCCGATTCTGTGTACGACTTTTTAGCCGAAGCAGGGTATGATCCTGTTTACGGAGCAAGGCCATTAAAGCGAGCTGTACAAGAGTACATTTTAAATCCGCTTTCTAGAAAACTTCTCGAAGGAGAGTTTTCCGAGGAAGACACAATTTATGCCGACGTCAAACACGGAGAAGTTGTGTTTTCTAAAAAATAAATGAAAAAACCTGCATTTGAGCAGCGATACGGAGAAACGCCGTATCGCTGCCAAGCCCTCTTCTGCCTATTTGCACAAATCCTTGACGGCCTGTTTGGAAAACCTTTTAAGCATTCCATGTTTAAAGTTTACCTTTTTGCATTTCTTTTGCTTGCAACCTTTGCCTGTAAAGAAAACCCTAAAAT
>RFJE01000036.1 GCA_003695005.1 Candidatus Hydrogenedentota bacterium
GTTTATAATTTGCTTAAAAAATCACTGGCAAAAGACCCACAAAAGTGGACAAAGATAGCTCAAAAAGTACGGGGTGTTTCCGAAGAGACAACAACAGGCGTACACCGTCTATACCAGATGTTAGAAAAAGGAGAATTGTTATTTCCTGCAATCAATGTGAATGATAGTGTTACAAAGTCTAAATTTGACAATTTATATGGATGCCGTGAATCTTTAGCGGATGGCATTAAACGAGCAACCGATGTTATGGTAGCTGGTAAGGTAGTGGTTGTTTGTGGTTATGGAGATGTTGGCAAAGGATGCGCCCAAAGTATGAGAGGTTTCGGAGCACGGGTTGTTGTTACGGAAATTGATCCGATTTGTGCTTTGCAGGCTGCCATGGAAGGTTTTCAAGTTACCACATTAGAAGATGTGGTTCACGAAGGGGATATTTTTGTAACAACCACTGGGAATAAAGATGTAATTCGGGTCGAACACATGGCTGCCATGAAAGACCAGGCTATTGTTTGCAATATTGGCCACTTTGATAATGAGATCCAGGTGGAGAAATTAGAAAACTATCCTGGAATACGCAAAGAAAATATTAAGCCACAAGTGGATAAGTATATTTTTCCAGATGGCCACAGTATTATTTTATTAGCCGAGGGACGATTAGTAAATTTAGGCTGTGCTACAGGGCACCCTTCTTTTGTGATGAGCAATTCTTTTAGCAACCAAACCCTAGCGCAAATCGTCCTTTGGCAAAACGATTATGAAATTGGAGTTTATCGATTGCCTAAAAAACTAGACGAAGAAGTTGCTCGACTTCATTTAGATAAGTTAGGGGTAAAACTTACGAAATTAACTCCGGAGCAAGCAGAATATATTGGTGTTCCTGTGGAAGGACCTTACAAGCCCGAACATTATCGATATTAGACACATTCTATGGATGTGTAATTGTAATTGTTTGGTTTAAGTTAATTCCGGAATGGCTACTCGTTGTTCCATCGGGCCATGTAATGCTTATAGTGGCTGTTCCGGAAAGTAATCCTAAACCAAAATGTGCTTCGGGAGGATTCTGACCAGCATAATGATTGTCCGCTGTAATATCTCGCCTAAAGCTTTTGCCTTCTATTTGTAAAATTATCTTAGCGCCAATTCCAAAGCGGTTTTTTGAAGCGGGATAACGAAGCTTTACAGTAAGCCAGTTATGATTGCCAGTGCTTATATTACGATAAAAGCGATAAGGCCCATTGTTATTAAAAACTACAATATCAATATCTCCATCGCGATCAGCATCAAAACATACAACGCCTCTACCTTGGCCATTATCCTGAATTCCAACTTCATTCGCTTTCTCTGTAAATACTCCTGTACCATCATTGATAAATAGAACCGAGGCATCATTGTAAGAGGGGGATACCATTCCATTTACATGGAAAATATCTAAATCCGTATCATTATCAAAATCAGCAAAACAAATGCCCCACCCCCAAGATCCATTTGCAATTCCAGCAGAAGCTGAAATATCAGTAAAAGAATTACTTCCATTATTGCGCCAAAGCCGATTTCCCATATATTTAGAATTTGTATCTGGATCATAAATATGCGTAAACATCCAGTCCAAATCCCCATCATTATCAATATCTCCGGCAGCTACTCCCATGGCATTCCATCCCGGAAAAGATAAACCGGAATCTGTTAAAGGGGTAGAACCATTATTTAAGTAAACTTTTTGATTATTAAAATCATTTGCTAGAATTAAATCTTTATACAAATTTCCATCTAAATCTGCAAAGGCTGCTGTAAATGTTAAAAGCTCTGAACTAAGGCCATACGTAGCTGTTACGTCTGTAAATGTCGAATTCCCATTATTTTTCCAAAGAAAAAATCCCTTTTGGTAAAACGTAGTTGTTGGTCGGTTCCAATGTCCGGTATAAACATCAAGAAAACCATCATTATTGATATCTCCTACACTTACATTATATGTATCAATACAATCGGACTCCGTAGAGGGACAATTTCCCACGGGATAGCTGATTCCCGCAGAAGTTGTAATATCAGTAAAACTTGTACCATCATTGCGGTAAACTCGAATGGTATCTACTGATTTTTCTCCAATATTGCCTACAATCAAATCTAAATCCCCATCCCCATCAAAATCAATAAATGCTGGTCCACTGTCCGACCGATTGGATGAGGAAAGCCCATAAGCTGATGTTTGGTCTAAAAAATTCCCTGAACCATCATTCAGTAAAAGGTGGTTGGTTCCATTTTTCCCCCCCACAAGAAATAAATCAATATCTCCGTCATTATCCACATCCCCAGCTGCAAGTCCTCCTGCCATACTATGATACATGTTTTCATCAAAATTACCAAAATCAGGATCGGAATGAGAATAACTTAAACCTGCATTTGTGCTATCTTCTTGAAATTTTAATGTAAAACTACTGGATATCGAAGAAGAGGGAAGAGGCGTGCTGGTTTTGAAACAGTAAATACAAGCAAATAAACCAAAAAGCGTGAATAGTACATACTTCATAGTAATTATATAGACGAAATTATTGCTAAAAAACTTCAAAATTTTGCATATAACAAACTTAATTCCTTCTATTGACGGGTTGTTTTTTGAATCGAGTCTGACGAGTGAAGCAAACACGGTTTATTTTTGTTACGGGTGGTGTTGCAAGTTCCTTAGGAAAAGGTGTTACGATTGCTTCCATTGGCGCGCTTTTAGAAGCGCGGGGGTTTAAAGTCACCTTACAAAAGCTAGATCCATATATTAATGTGGATCCTGGAACCATGAGTCCTTATCAACATGGTGAAGTCTATGTTACTGTAGATGGTGCCGAAACGGATTTAGATTTAGGGTATTATGAGCGTTACACCAATGCAACTCTTCGAAGAGAAAATTCAGTAACTACAGGTCAAATTTATTATACGGTTATCCAGCGAGAAAGAAGAGGTGAATACCTTGGTCGCACTGTGCAAGTTATTCCCCATATTACAAATGAAATAAAA
>RFJE01000355.1 GCA_003695005.1 Candidatus Hydrogenedentota bacterium
CAAATGCCCGATGGAAGTTTTGCATACCAGCGTGACGGCGCATTTAAAATTGATAGCAATCGCCAGGTTTTAACAAGCAATGGTTACTTACTTGAGCCTCCTCTTATTATTCCAGAGGAAGGTATTTTAGAAACGCTTACTGTTTCTGAGCAGGGAGAAGTCACAATTCAAATTCCTGGGGAAAAGCATCCTCGAGTCATTGGCCAAATTGAATTATATCGCTTTACCAATCCTGAAGGTTTAAAGGCTATTGGGAAAAATTTATTCCAGGAAACTCCTGCATCCGGTCCGGAAATTCCAGGTACCCCCGGACTAAATGGTTTTGGATCTTTACTGCAAGGCTTTTTAGAAATGAGCAATGTAAAGTTAGCCGAAGAAATGGTGCAGATGATTGTAGCACAAAGAGCCTATGAGTCTAATTCCAAAGCAATCCAAACATCGGATTCTATGTTAGCTACCGCCATTAACATGAAGCGATAATGCGCCTTTTTCTTTTTATTTTGCTATCTATTTTCTTAGTAGCCTGCCAAAAGCAAACCTCGGGGTTTGCTTTTTTCCCTGCCGATGAATCGGAACTTTCTCCCCTAGAAAAAAAACTTTTTACACCTACGCGGTTTAAGCGCTTGCGCGAGCCAATTTCGTTCCCTTCTTCCTTAGCGATTTACTATTTGTATCAACCGGAGAGTCCTCACTATGGAGAAGTGTATGCTATTTCCTTATCTAAATTTTCTTTAGGCTGGGTAGAAGTGGATCTTTACAACCAAAGACTTGATGGCACACGGGGTGCTTTATTTGGTAAACTCGAAGATTTAGATCCGGGTCGGTATTTATTACGGATTGCGTATGAAAATAAAGTTATCGATAAAATTGAGTTCAGTATCCAGGAAAATCGAGAATCCGATGAACCCGATTTTTCCACAGATATTTTAGCCAATGCAAACGATGCCGATGATATTTTACAATATTCCCAATAATAATATCTATTTTTGGCTAAACCTATAAAACCTTTGAAAAAAATCCTGAATATTTTTCTTCCGTAACTTTTGCAAAAATTTTTTACGCTTTCCATGTTTCATCAAGACTCCTTCAATATTTTTATAACCTGATGGATTTTGCACATCTTTTGGCAACTGAATAAAGCCATCAAAGTCGGATCCATACGCAATGACATTTTCCGAAGCCACGCGAGCAATATGTAAAATATGTTTTGCCACATCTTTTGCTGTAGATTTTTTTCGGCATAGGTATCGCGTATAAAAGTTAATGCCAACTAAGCCACCTGTTTTTTTTACGAGTTTTAATACGCGATCACTAACATTTCGGGGATGATTACACAAAGCTTTTGCCGAAGAGTGCGAGAAAAAAAGTGGCATTTTTCCTTTTGTCATCCGATATGCATCGAGCACTGTTTTTTCACTTGCATGAGAGAAATCCGGAACAATATGGTGTTGGATTAAAAGTTTTAGCAGTTTCTTGCCTTTTTTCTTTAAGCCAACTTTTGGCTCTTTAAAAGTACCTGCATAGATATTTGGATTCGACCAGACTAAGCCAACATAAGCCACATTATGTTTTGCTAAATAAGCGATTCGTTCTTCTAAGCTCTTTCCGTCTGTTGAAATTAAATAAGCCCCTTCAATACCTGTAAAACGAGATCTTTTCTGAAAGCTATTTAGCTCATAAACAGAGTAGCTTCCAAACATCCTCTCAAAATTTTGTAAAGACTCTTTTACAAATTCCCAATGAGAAAGTTTATTTTGTTTTATCGCTTGTTTCTTGGTAAGATGCCACGGCCGCCCCGAAGAAATGGGCAATGGCGGGCGCCATATTGAAAAAAATAAAATCATGTTTTTAGAATTTATTTTACATAAGTGTGTACGTCCACATTCATTCCAAGGAACTTCTTTTGCGTTTAAAAAAAACAAGCGGTCGTTATGTAGGTCGGCGCGTAGAGGGATGCTGGCTAAACCCTGCATTAGTAAAAAGAAAAGAACGATTATTTTCAAGAAGGGGGGCTTCGGCAGCCCCCCTCGCTTCGGCCGCGTTATCCGATAGCACAGTTCTATTAAGGTAAAGAAAACTTGTTTTGTATGAAAATTTTCTAATAGCATCCTTAACGTCTTCCATCCTGTCAGCCGTGTGCCATCGACGCGTCCTACGCTACCCCCCGCAAATTGTGCCTATGGTAATTTTTTTAAAACATCTCGTATCGATCGCCAATATAAATCATGCTCTTGTTTTAAAATTCTTTTCGAAAGCGATTCTACTGTATCATTTTTTTTTACCGGCACAACCCGTTGGTCTATAATAGGTCCTGTATCGACCCCTTCATCTACAAAATGCACAGTGCATCCGGAAAATTTTACCCCATAATCCAATGCTTGCTTTTGCGCTTTCAGCCCAGGAAAAGCGGGTAATAGCGAAGGGTGAATATTAACAATACGTCCTCGCATGGCTTGTAAAATTGGCTGTTTTAAAATCCGCATATAACCGGCACAAACAACTAAATCGGCTTTTGCTTGTATTACCATATCTCTTAAAGCAACTTCGTATTCTTCCCGCGTAGTAAAATCTTTTGGAGAAAAACTTTTCGTTTCAATCCCATATTTTTTTGCAATTTCCAAGCCTTTTGCTTGTGGATTATCACTAAATACTAAAACAGGATCTGCCTTTAATTTTCCTTCCTGAATTTTTTTTAAGATGGCTTTCATGTTACTGCCCCGACCGGAAATAAAAAAAACTAAACGCGGTTTATTTTTTTTTCTGCTTTTTTTCATGAGTTTGTTAAAAAACTTTTGCTACGGATTGGACAGAGCAAAACTTATCCTGAAACGAGCAAAAATAAATCCGGCCTACTAAATATTGTCGGTTAAGCTTTCGAAGTTTTGCTCTCGTTTTCCATGGGTAAAGTTTCGAAAAATAATGTGGATCTTGCTTTGCTGTTACCCCATAAAGTTTTTTTATCTCAGCGAGTTTACGAGCCTTTCCGGATTGAACTAGCTTTTTTATTTCTTTTTTACTTGTTACATAGGTTTTTGATTCATATAAGGCTAAATAATTCTCTGCTTTTTTTTGCACCCCATAGCCTTGTTTAATATTCATATATATGATCATTCCATCTTTTGCATTAGCCCCTAAACGAAATGTTACCACTTCCGAACCAAAATCCCATGACCATAGGCATAGAGGGAGAGCTATCATAGAATAAAGTAAAAATCGTTTGAGTTCCATAGGCTAATCTTTCCAATTTTTTAAACACTGCAAGAACTTTTTTGCATCTAAACTAGCGCCGCCAACAAGAACGCCGTCCACTTCTTCCTGTGCCATAAAAGCTTTTATATTTTTTGCATCAATCGAACCACCATAGAGAATACGAATGTTGTCGGCAATTTCAGGAGCATATAACCTGCGAATTGTCTTCCGCACAATTTGGTGAACATGAGCAGCATCTTCGGGTTTTGGCGGCTTTCCTGTGCCAATTGCCCAAATAGGCTCATAGGCAATCACCATAGACGCAAGTTTATCATGGTCAATCCCTGAAAATGCACTTTCTAGCTGATCCACAATAACCATTTCTGTAACACCGGCTTTTCTCTCATCTGCGGACTCTCCAATACAAAGCACAACTTTTAAGTGACTACTAATGGCTGCTTTCACTTTTTGGTTGACCGTTTCGTAATCTTCATGAAAATAATGCCTTCTTTCTGAATGTCCTACTAATACATGTGTGCAGCCAATATCCGCTAATTGAAAAGCTGCCACTTCACCCGTGTATGCTCCTTTTTCTGCAAAAGACAGATTTTGCCCTCCAAGATAAATGCCACTTCCTGCTATAATGTCGCGCACAGAGGCAATATGCAAAAATGAGGGGAACAGCAAGACTTCTAGATCTGCAGAAGGTTGATAATTTTCTTTTAAAAACGTTGCAAGATGTTTGGATTCAGCCTCTGTAAGTTGCATTTTCCAGTTCGCTGCAATAATCGGTATTCGCTTCATAAAGAATATTCTTCGTAATGCAAGTATTCCGGTTCAATAGCATGTTGTAATTCTTCGTTCGATGCTGTGGCTGTACCAAGCTTTCCAACTACAATTCCACCGGCAATATTCGAAAGGAGTGCTGCTTCTAAAGGAGTTGAACCCGCGGCAATGGCTGCTGTAAACACTGCCACTACGGTGTCTCCTGCTCCAGTTACATCAAACACTTCTTTTGCCACAGTCGGGATCAGTTTTACCGATTTATTATTTTCAAAAAGAGCCATTCCTTTTTCAGACCTTGTTAATAGCAAATGCTTTAAGTTTAACTTTTCTTGGATTTGCTTGCCAATGGCAATGGCTTCTTCTTCATTTTCAGGAAAGTCAACTCCGAGTCCAGCAGAAGCTTCTTTTTCGTTCGGGGTCATCAAACTCGCATTTTTGTAATGATGAAAATGACGCACTTGGGGATCAACTGCAACATATACATTGCTTGCATTCGCAATTTCCATAATTCCCGCAATAAGGTTTGCTGTTAATACGCCTTTATCATAATCGGATAAAATAATGGCTTGGTATTTGTGAATCATTTGACGCAAAACCTGTAGAATTTTATTTTCTAAAGCTTTTGGAATGGGCTTTGCGTATTCACGGTCTAGCCTTAAAAGCTGTTGGTGCTGTGCTAAAATTCTTGTTTTAATCGTGGTCGGCCTATCAGGACTTTCCCATATTTCAACAGCATTTAAATTCCATTTTTTTAACTCACGAATCATTTTAAGGCCATTTTCGTCAGCCCCAACCACTCCCATGATACCTGCAGAAATATTTAAATCTACTAGATTTTTAAGTACGTTTGTTGCTCCCCCCGGCATTCTTTTCTCTTCTTTAGCTAATACAACAGGAACCGGAGCTTCGGGAGAAATTCGGGAGCAGCTCCCCGTAATATACTCATCCCACATTAAGTCGCCGATGACTAAAATACGCTTTCCACTAAAATTTTGCAGAATTTTTTTTAGTGCAGCAGCACGGGCTTCTTTCACAAGTTCATGTTTTAGAAGTGAAACCGCACGTCAATGAATCAGTATTAAGTATAAGATTCTGCTTTTCGTACAAGTAAAGGCAATAAATCCGAAATCAAATTATCTTTAGAGATAAAAATATGCACCCCAAGCTCTTTTGCCTTCTCCCGATATTCCGGCAAATTATGCCCTGTAAGTACAATCACTTCAATGTTTGGATACAGTTCATTTAAATGATATAGCACTTCAAACCCATTCATTTTAGGCATGTTGATATCTAGCAAGAGTACATCGCATTTTGTATCGGGTAAAAACTGTAAAAGTGCTTCACCATCTGGAACAGAAAGGGTAACTTCTACCCCTGGGATAGAAGCCACAAGCTTCGTTAAACTTTCTCGAAAAGCATGGTGATCTTCTGCAATACCGATCTTTAGCTTTGAGCTCACATGAGTTTTTACACAAACGGCGAAAAAAAGTCAATCCGTAGTAATACGGATAAAACTACGTAAAAATACGGATTGACAATTTCGCAATTTTTAGTATGCTGTGGTATGCCTGGTTTATGGATTATGTTGCCCCTAGCTCTTTTGCTTGCTTTAGTATTTTTAGCGTTCTTTTTTTGGAGTGTGCGCAATGGAGATTACGAAGATACAGAAATGGAAAAATACCGCATTTTATTAGATAATGATCAGGATATTGATTTAAGTATCCAACCTAAAAAAAAGCACTGAAATAAAAACAGGATGGATACCACACTCATTGGTCTTATTGGCATTGCATTTACACAAGGGCTTGTTGGTTCGGTGCACTGCATTGGGATGTGTGGCCCTTTTGTATTTATCGCACAGTCAGCCTCGCCTGGCCTTTTTTCGGGATTTTTATACAACTTTTCTCGGACTTTAAGTTATGCATTTACAGGTGCTTTATTAGGCCTTTTCGGCAAGGGGCTAAATCGATTTTTTTTATCGCCCGTTGCTGCTATTTTAGGTGGAATTTTAATTTTTGTCATGGGGCTTGCTTGGCTTTTTCCACAACAATTTTCTAAATGGACGGGGGTTTCGGCCAATGCAGGTCTTTTAGGTGCGGCGGCAGCAAAGATCCAAAAATATTTTCCAAAGAAAGTATTGCCTGTTTTCTTTGGCCTGATTAGTGCTTTTTTACCCTGTGGCTTATTATATCCCGCTTATGGTCTTGCATTAAGTAGTGCTTCCCCCTACTCTGCAGCTATCATTATGTTTGCATTCGGGCTCGGCACCAGCCCTACTCTATTTACCCTTGGACTCGCTTCGGAAAGAGTTTCGCGCATTCAGAAACTACAGAAAGTAAAAAAAATAGTCGGCTTTCTCATGATCCTTGCAGGTTTACTCATTATTGTCATGCGCTTTATGCATGGAATGAAGTAATCATCCTCGTTGCACTTTCTATCCATTCTTCGCTGTCGTTTAAGGCCGGAGCAAGCATAAACTTCTTCCCCCCTGCTTGTAAAAATTTTTCTTTTAAGCGAATCCCTAATTCTTCGAGAGTTTCTAAACCGTCGGTTACAAAAGATGGTGATACAACAAGCAACGAAGAAACCCCGTCCTTTGCAAGCTGCACAGCAACTTCGTCGGTATGGGGGGATAGCCAATTCCGACCAAAGCGTGATTGATAGGCAATACTAAATTTTTCTTTTGGTATATTTAGTGCTTTAGCAATGAGATTTGCACTATCGATACAGTGTTTTTGGTAACAAGTAAGATGTGCCTTGGATGGAACTTCACAACATTGTTCGCTTAAACAATGATTGGTTTTATCTGCTTTTTTTAAATGCCGAATAGGAATACCATGAAAACTAAACAATACAAAATCAGGATTTTCATGGATTAAGGGTTGTACTCTTTTTGCTTGCGCCTTAATCCACTCGCTGTGATTGTAATAAGGTGGAAAGACGGTAACCTGCACAGAAAACTTTTTGGCTAGCTTCGCGACGGCTTGCTCTAACGATTGGGTAGTGCTCATGGCATATTGGGGGAATAAGGGAAAAACTAAAATATTGCTTGCCCCTTGCTGTGTAAGATTTTCAAAAGCACGCTGCAAACTCGAAAAAGGATATCTCATACCAACGGCAATGGGAATAGGAATTTCTTTACGAAGCTTATGAGCAAAACTTTCCGTATAAAGTGTTAAAGGAGATCCATCTGCTCGCCATATTTTATCATACATTTGTATAGTTTTTTTTGATCGTCTCGGAACAATAATAGCACGTACTAAAAATTGACGAATTGGCCATGGAATATCTATTACATTTTTATCTGTTAAAAACTCGGTTAAGTACTTCTTAACAGCAGGAAGAGAAAGCTCTTCTGGAGAACCTAAATTAGCTACAAGAATTCCGTCATATAAGCTCACAATATTACCCCCTGTTTCAGTCTACCTTTTGGCACAATGCTCGCAAAGGTTTGCTAAGCGCAGTTCCGCAGTCCCTCACCTTTTTGATAAAAAAGGTGAGGGAGGAGGACTGTTTGAGCACAAGCAGGCCTTTGCGAGTGTTTTTTAAATCAAGTTCAGCGCTTCTCGGCATATTACCGAGAAGCGCTGAACTTTTGCATACATAAAGCCAAGTTGCTTTTCTTCTTTTATTTGGTGCAGGGTTCGCTAAAATGACAATTTTTTCTAACACACTTGGCGAAAAATTTCGTAAGAACGTACACTTTTTTTTAGGCAGCGAAAGTTGCGTGGGCGATAAGACAAAAACTTTTTTAGAGTCTTGTAACTTTTCATCAATAGCTTGTTTTAAATGATTAAAATCTCGAACAAAAGTGGGTGATGGTTTATCATAACCATAATAG
>RFJE01000356.1 GCA_003695005.1 Candidatus Hydrogenedentota bacterium
AATTGTCCCGTTTCCGAAATTCCTAAAAAAATAGCCCATGAAGTACTTTCTTTTGCAGACGGAGAAACCATTCACGATGATATTTCTATTTTAGTATTGCAGTGCGTTTAACAAAAACAGGGCAGCGATACGGCGATGAGTAAGCGGTAAGCCCCTCGAAAAAAATTCAGACTTTATGTCTCATTTTAGGGTATTTTTTTACTTTTTTGCAATTTTATTTCAACTAATGTCTTTTTTTTTGAAAAAAAGACCCCCCTTTTGGTATTATAGGGAAAAGATGTGTTGGAGGAAAAATGAAGCTTGTACCAATGGTGTTATTGGTAGGAAGCATAGTTACACAAACGTTTGCAAACGAAATTTCGTTTGTATCTTTCCAAAAAGGGGTTGTTCAGTTCCAAAGTTCTAACTTCCCTGTTACGATACAAAGCTTAAAAGCAAGGGTAGAAGCACAATCCAGTTCCGTAACCATTGCTTTCTATTCCGAAGCGGATTTTATAGAAATTCGCTACCATGGAAAACTAATTGCGTTTCTTTGTTGGGGCAAGGAAGATAAGCTCGACTATGATTTGCAAATGAAGTTTCGCGAAGCGTTAGCAGAAGCCTCGTCTTTGTGGAATGAAAGCTGTATTACAACGAGTGGATCTTTTTCTGCCAATAGCATAAAGCTACGACCGGAATATAGAGGTGCTTTGCCACATGCTCGCTTTCACTATACGGTGCAGTTCAATCGAGGTAGTTACACAGTTACAAATGCTTATAAGGAAATTCCTAAAACTTTAACGCTAGAAAATATAAATCAGTTTTATCCGAACCCAGCAGAACTGCTAATCCTGGATGAAAATGATCGGAAGGTGGTCGTCCATCGATGGAGAGATTTACCCCCTGGAATTTACATTTTGCTGACGACCCCTGCACGCGTGTTTTGGAGGGCAAAATGAAAAAAACAATTTGTATGATAGTTCTTTGCGTATTTCGTTTATCGGCTTCGTATTTAGAAACAGGTTATTCATTTTCGGCCAACCAAAATTCATACGGCGAAATACAAAGTGAAGGTCTTTGGCAGTTTTCATGGTTGTCCGTTCGGTTTTGGCAAAACCATAAAAGCTGGAGAGAGTTAGCCAGTAGCGGTCGGGTAAGCTTTTTACCCGGTTTTTTACTTACAGAGAACATTCGTTTATACGGAGGAATTACGTACCGCTATTTAAAGGCGTCGGAGCAAAGCTGGAAAAAACCACAAGCTTTAGCAGGAATTCAATTTCAGAAAAATATCGCTGATGCTAAATTTGAGGTTTTTGTTGCTACAGACTTTACTCAATACCAAAAAGCAGATTTGCTTTTTCCGCTATTCCAATCCATTGCCTTAAAAGCAAACTATGAAAAAGATATGTTTTATGGTGAAGTTTTTAATCTCGGAGCGCAGCTGCTCTATGGCAAAGCTAGTTATGCAGTAGGGTATGAAGCAGATAAAAGCGCGCCTTATGCCGAAATATCCGTTTTGGCAAAAAAGCTTACCTTTCGGTTTAAGTTACGCTTTCCTTCGGAAAAAGCTTACGGCATCCGTAGTTATGCTTCCATTTGTTTTTCTTATGGTACGCCAAAAACAAATTCACTTTTTAAAACCGCAAAAAGAAATTTACCGTCATTCACTTATAAACAAAATAAAAAATTAGCAACGCGTACTGATAAACGTAGTCCGAAAACAAAATTGTATAAAAAAATTTCTTTTCACAAATTAGTCAAGTTAGGCCTTTCGCCACAGCAAGCTTATCTTGTACAGTCGAGGAAAAGTTCCTGTGGCTTACCAAAGCAGAAACAAAAGTGGCTAGCTCGCTACGGGATTTTGTGTAAATCATGAAGCGGCAATATAAATTCTACCCCTACTCTTTTGAGTCTTGGCGGAAACATCCATATTCCGCCAAGACTTGCAACAAGTTAGCAAAGCCGCTTATATATCGTATTGTTTCCACAGTGAGACTTGGCTGGTTTCCCGCCAACCTTCCAGTGTTGTTTTTTCTTCTTATATGTCCTTATACCTTCCCTTTCGCAAACACAAAAGTATATTCAGGCTTTTCGAAAAATAGCCAGCGGCTTGCATTTAGTGGTATTCTTGTTCAGGGTAGGCCCTTTTCTGTGCAGGGAGAATGGTATCACTATAAGAATCATTCTGAATTCATAGGAAATATGTTATACACAACAAAGAAAAACACAACGCGGTTTTTAGCAGGAACACCGCGAGAAAACTTTTTAACGGGATTTTACCGGGGTACACGAAGTTATTTCCCTTTTTTAAGAGCTTATCCCTATCAAAAACCAATTGGATTGTCTGTTCGACAATCTGTACAATGGAGCTCCCAACAATTTGTTTCCCTTTCTGCAGAGTATTTTCGATTTCAAAAGAAAAATTCGGCACAAGCTTTTTTAGCATGGCCTATTTTACAAAACTTGCAAAGCGGTTTCTTTCATGTTCGCTACGACTTAAAAACAAAAGTAAGTGGCCTTTTTATCCAATATTCACAAAACAAGTTAAAAAGTACTGACAAGAAAAAAGTACTCTTTTCCATGGATGATCAAAAAAATACTCTTGTTTCAGCCAGTTACCAAAAAAGGAAAACACAAATTTTTCTATCTTTATTTGAGCAAAAGCAAAAATTTTTATCCTCGGGAGTGTTTGCGCAAAATAAACGAGGCGCTTATTTATGGATAAAAAGCATGCCACATTTATTGCAAGTATCTGCTTTTTGTAAAAAAGAAAAATATGTTACATCCACCTGCACAAGTAATTTTTTCTTTTTTTACGAATACCATTTTAAGCCATTCAAGATTGCCATGTCGAGGCAACAAAACCAGAACTTTTTCTGGCTACAACATACTTGGTATGGCAAGTTCATGAACTTTTTCATTATGGCAGGAATCATGCAACAAAATAAAATTTCTGAGATAATAGGAATTGCTTCTCAAATTTTTCATCTCTGGAAAGTTGGAATTTTGTACACCGCAATGCCGAACCAAGCTAATGTTGATTTAAATCCTTTTTTCTTTGAAGCTAGTAAAAATTTGCAAAAAGAGGCAGGTTTTCCATCCGCGAATTGGTCGCGAAACCAATGGAATCAAAAATGGTATTTAGAGAGCGAATTTCTTTGGAAGACAATTTTTCTCAACTTTAGATGGAGCTTTTTTTCTATGCAACCTGTATATGCAAAACTAGGGGGAAGCTTGCGTTTTTAAGGGAGTCACTTGCAAATGGAGGCCTTCGGTTAAAGAAGGACCTTTGTACCCCCCGGCGGTAATTTTCAAGTTTGGGTGTTTTAATAAATCATACGCTAAAATATAATACGGCCCTGCATACACCTGCTCAAACACCTGCAAGTTTTCTGTTTGCCAGCGAAAATTACGGTATAAAATTTTTTGGAACAAAAGGGATTGTAAACTCGAACCTGTATCTGTTTCCACTTTTAAAAAATAAATTCCCCATCGTTCTTTACTTGTCGCAGTAGCAGAATCTACAACCCGAGCAAGCAAAGGATAATTACCACTTAAAGAGAACGGTTTTTCTGGATTTAAAATACTGACCCTGTCCGGCAATAAAATAGCATACTCTTTTATTTTTGGTTTCGATTCATTCCGGTAAAAATCTTCGGGTAGTGCAAGCAATGGATTCAACATTGCTTTTTCTAGAAGAGAAAATAAAAAAAAGTGTAAGTGTGCACCACCAGAATGCCCGCTTTTACCACTTCTTCCCATTGCCACATTTGGGTTTACAAAACGATTGTTTTCCCAGTTATCCAAGCTAGGTTTTAAGTGCATATATCCTGATAGCATTTTTTCTTTTGGATGATATAGGATCATGGTTGTGCCACCGCCAAAAGGAATTTCGCCATATCGCCGATTTCCTTTTGTTTGCCATACAA
The DNA here is from genome assembly GCA_003695005.1 of Candidatus Hydrogenedentota bacterium. Classification (GTDB taxonomy): domain Bacteria; phylum Spirochaetota; class Leptospiria; order Turneriellales; family J094; genus J094. Next base: position 3,909 of record RFJE01000356.1, read on the forward strand.
CTTTCCCTTTAGCCACAGGGTATACTTTCCGATTTTCACCCGGAATATCTAATCCATTGTGGAAATGGTCTAACCTGCTTTCCCCAAACGTTGAACTAATGATAAGCGATTTTGTTTTATTCTGCTTTACCGGCCACTCGAAAGGATAAAGAATATAAGGGAGAATTAAAAATAGTATCATCCAAAATTTCATAAGACCATAGTAAAAAATTCGCTTATTTTGCAAACGATAACAGAAAAATTTGTTGCCAAATATAATTTACTTTTATATAATAGTATTGAGGGAGGATTGTATGAAAATTGATGCATTGCGACAGGTGTCAAATTTTGTAAAACCCATTACCACAAAACCAGCTAATTTGCCACAAGAAGGTACCGGTAAAATTCCACCTAATGATAATTTAAAGCATGAAAATGTACAGGTGACCATACGGGTGATGTCCCCAGATATTACCGAAACCCCATCCGGGCAAAAAATGAAATTAGACTATTTAGCTTAAGAGCTACCGAGCAAATAGCGAATTGTAAATTTAATGAGGCCTGTTGCTAGTAAAAGCAAGGCTATCCATAAAATTAAGCGGAATAATTCGGGGGGGATTTTTTTCATTTGGTTTTTGCCTTCTTCAGCAGGGAATGGCAGCGAGGAACTTTTGTTTTAGAAGAAGTAAATCTATCAAAATGCGTCAAATATGGCTTTGTTTTCCCACTGACCGGAGCTGTTAAGTAAATATCCCGACATAGGGTTGTAAGGGTGCTTTTTCCATTTTGTTTATGAAAGCGATAGATGCCAAAGAGTCTTCTACCCGCAGCATGGTGAATAAAATACATATTTTGTCCTTCTAGTAAGCTTTCAGAAATATTTTTCATTAATGTTTTAAAGTCTTTTTTAGAAGTATAATTATCGTCAATCGCATTCGAAAAAAAGGCAACGATCGCTGTTTTCCGATTCGAAGCTTGGTACTTCGCTAAATGCAAAGCCGATAATTGAAATTCAATATGGCTTAGCTTGCGAAATTTTTTTTGAAAACGTACGAGTTGGTTCGTACACAATTTTTTATATTTAGGAAAACAAACCGTAGTAATGGCTGCTTTCATTTTTTCTTCCATTGGATTATTATCATAGCGTGCTTGCCAGCCAAGCTTAAGGGATTGGATGTTTTTCCATACTTGTTCGGGAGAGCTCATTTTATTTTTTTGGAATAAATTTAACATTTGCGCATGGCCATAGTGAATCCGCCAATCAATATCTATCATTGTTAAGCGACTACAATTTAAAACAGAATGCATAAAATAAGGCTGCATAAATCCAACACTATAACAAGCCTTTTGCTTTTCCGGAATTAGCTTTAAAGCCACATTAAAATCTTCCTCAGGGTGAATATCATTCATGCGATAAAAATTCCAACACCCACTCACTAAATTGTGTAAAGGATCAAACTTTTTTCGATGCCTTAGAATCACTTCCTTATAAATAAATTTAGAAGCCACTTTCATTCGAAAGCGTTTGAGTCCCCATAACATATAGCAATACTGATTCCCTAACACATTCATTTTTGGAAAAAGAGAGCGTGTTTCTGCATTCGTGTAAGTATCTTTGTTCAACATCACAAAAAAATTTTGATGATACTTCGATACTTTTAACTGATACTCTGGCGTTTGTTTTCTTTCTTGAATCTCGTTCGAACTTTGACAACTAAATAAAAATAAAAATACAAGTAGCCCAATACTTTTTTGAAATAAAGTCACAGTATAGACTGAAAAAGGATCCGAGTCTGTGCGTCAACCTATGAGAGAGGCTTGGCGGGAACATCCTTGTACCGCGAGGGTTGGCTTAAGTTCCCGCCAACCCTCGAGATTTGGCGGACACATATATGTATTTTTCCCTTCACCGATAATTGCTGCTGATTCATTAATTTTAATATGCCGCTAGTAATAAAGTTTCTACTTCATTTTGGTCTAACGGACGTGGGCTATTTTTCATTTGCGTAAATTGCACGGTTGCTGAGGCAATATCCGAAATTACAGCTTTAGAGATATTAAAATCACTGAGTCGGGTTGGTAAATTCACTTCCATAAATAATTTTCTTACTGCTTCTACTGCTTTAATGGCAGCTTCTATCACGGAAATATCTTTTACATCTTCATCTAAACTCTTGGCAATATTAACAAATTGTCCAGGCGTTGCTGTTAAATAATACTCCATAACATGCGGTAAAACAATGCAAAGAGCATAATAAAAATCAATGTCTGTATATGCAGTAATGGCAGTAGCTAATGACCAACAAACTCCTAAGCGATTCGTAATTAAAGAAACCCCTGTCATAGCAGAAGCCCACATTAAACCTGTAAGTAATTTTTCTTCTTGTGGTTGGCGATAAAATCCCGGTAAATTTTTTTTAATGGTATCAAGAGCTTTTAAAATAAGAGTATTTGCAATGGGATTCACCTTTGGCCTTAAAATACTTTCAATGGCATAGACAAGCATGGCGCCGCCCATACTAGCTGCCATATCCGACGTTAAATGCGAACATACTTTTGTATCATAAAATGTAGCAACAGGATGAATACTCTCATGCTCGTAAAATTTTCGTGTCCCTGAATTTGCGTCTAAAATCGTAAAATAAGGGGTAAGTTCTTCGCCTAATGTAATTTCCATTGGGATAGTAACTAAAGGCAGAGCTGGCTCCTTGGCTTCGGATTTTCCGGCTAATAAATCAGCTGCAAATGTATTATTACTTGCTAAAATAGCAATGGCTTTCGCCGAGTTGATTGTATCGAGGCCACCAAAGGCGACAATTAAATTAGCATTTGATTTTTTTGTAAAGTAAGCAGCACTATCAATTTGTTCTGTATCTGGAATGCCATATAAATCATCAAATAAAATGCATCCATCTAAATGTTTTGTTAAACCATTTTTTAAAAGAGTAAGCTCTTCTTGGTTTTTTTGGTCTTTTCGGATATTAACAAGAAGGGCACGGGAACCAAATCGCGCTAAATAAGCGCCTATCTTAAAAAGAGAATCCCGTTCAAAGTGAAGCCTTGACGGGACAACGAAATCAATCCATGCGTTTTGTTGCACATTGAATGGCTTATCCGCGTACTAGGGCTTCGGCAATTTTTTCTGCAACTCGCTCTAAAACTTCGGTATCAATTTTATCGTAATCTCCGCGAGCTAACTTTTCCTTTGCTGCTTTTACTTTCTCTGCCCTTACATCGGGCGAAGATTTAACTGTTTTTTGAGCAGCAGCTACTTCCTGAGCCTTAATGGCTTCTTGGGAAATAGAAACCGTATCTTGCCCTAATGTTGGTGCGGACTTTGCCTGCTTTACAGGCTTAGCCTTATTCGTTTGAAAAATTTTTCCTATGTTACCTATTCTTTCAATTCCCATATTGTACCTCTCTTTTCTACCATTTTTATTATCGGACAAAACGTCAACAAAACAAGCATTTTTTTGCAATTTTTTTTCATATTTTAGAAGAAAGTTTTATAGACAACTTCTTACAAAATAATAAAGTGGTTGAGAAAAGACATGTTCATGCGTCAAAGAAAAAGTATGAAAAGTAAATTTTTGCTTCTTTTAATTTTTTTACCACTCGTCTCTTTTTCGCAAGCAAAAGATTCTAAAAAAAACGCACAGGACGAGTCAGATTTAGCCCGCGTAGCCATATTAAATTTTAAAAATAACACTGGTGATAAAAATTTAGTTTGGATTACTACAAACCTTCCGGAAAATATTTACGAATCCATGCAAAAACGCTTTGAGTTTATTCGGACAAACCCTAAAAAAGCACAAGCCATTGCCGATAAAATCAATCCAGGAAATCGGAAATTTCGAAAACATGAAATTTTACAAATTGCAAAAAAATCAAAATCGGATATTGTAATTTATGGTGATTTTTTTCTGAATAAAAAGACAAATCAATTAGAGTTTACGGCTCATGTTTTTCATGTGGAGGAGCAAAAAGATATTGGGGTTGCGAAAGAGTCAAGTCCCATTGATAATACGATTTTTGATAAAATTGATAAAATCTCACAAAAAATTATAGATGATATTTACCAGTATGCCCTTCGGGTACAAGAGCGAGAGACTGCAGAAGCAAAGAAAAAGAAAGTTCGTATTATG
>RFJE01000357.1 GCA_003695005.1 Candidatus Hydrogenedentota bacterium
CCAATAAATAGGGAAATGGGAAATCGCATTTTCTAATACTAAAGTAGCACTGACAATGGTAATGTTGTTCGCAATTAAAAGAGAAGCAATGAGTCCTTCTTTGTGATTCAACACAAACTGGATTTTATTCTTTCCCTTGCGTACCTGTGTAAAAGGGGATAAACTTGTTACCGCTGTTTCTAAACCAGAAAAAATTCCTGATAAAATTAATAAAGTAAGCAGTAAGCTTGCTTCAATCATGGCTCGCTACCTTTACTTTTACTTTATGAATGCGAAAGTTATCGACTTGCATATCTTGGAATAAAAAAGAATCTACTTGCAATGTAGTATGCTTTTGGGGAAAACCATCGAGTCGCTCTAGCAAAAAACCGCTTAAAGTGTCATAATCCGATTGCAAATTTGAATGAAAAAATAAATTAAATTCCTGCATGGGAATTTCTCCATCAATAATATACATATTGTTTTGTTTGTCCACTTGTATCCAAGGATTTTCCGGCTGTGCTTGTTGTGGACTTTGCAAAGGATGAGAGAAAAATAAAAACTCGAAAATATCTCGCAAGGTAAGCATTCCAATAAATTCACCCGTTTCTTCTACAACACCCAGAATATCTGACCCGCTTTCTTTAAAAATTTTTGTGATGTCCGCTAAAGATAATGTGGATGGCACAAAAGAAAGCTCGCGAATCGCGGAACGAATACTTTTTTTCTTTTGGCGCAATAACGCAACTAAATGCCTCGCATGTAAATACCCTATCACCCCCTTTTCTTTTTCATGATAAATTAATGCCACCGAGTGATGAGATTTTTCAAATTCTTTCCGAGCTTGTGCTGGCGAAAGAGTATGCGGAATCATAAAAATATCAGCCTTCGGAACCATAATCCTTGCTGCATCTGCATGGTGAAAAGAAACCCAACGAGCTAACTGCTCCTTACTCCTAGCATCTAGTTTTTCACTTTCATAAATGGCGTTGAGCATGCACATTTCATCAAGCGGTGGTCTATCGGGAAGCCTAGCTAAAATGGCATCGGCCATTTTACGAACAGGCCTTAAAAGAAACAAGGTCAGCTTTGACCAAGTGGCAAGGATAGGCGCTACATAGTAAGACCAAACTAAAGAATGGCGAATGGCAATGACTTTAGGAAAAATTTCTCCAAATATCAGCAACGTAAGTGTGATAATGGTTAAAGAAATCCAAGGGGTATGCCAAGGTAAGTACTTTAGCAAAAGAGAATCTCCTAATGCCGAAAGCGGAATATTCGCAATTAAATTTGCTAACAAAATGGAAGATAAAAAAACAGAAGGCTTTTGGTGAAAATGTTCGAGTACAAAAACTCTTTTCTTTTTTCTTGTCGGATTTTTTCTTAATTTTTGGAAGCTTGCTTTGTCTAAAGATAAAACAGCAGATTCTGTTCCCGACGAAAAAGCAGATAAGGCTAATAAAAAGAGAAAAGCAATCAAAGGAAGAACATCTTGCATGAAAAAATCCATCTGAAAATTCATTCAGCTAAGGGCTTTAACGTATTGCGGTATAAAACAGCATTTTCTGCATAGAGTTTTGCTGTGTAACGAATCATTTCAATTTCGGATTCTTTAAGCTCGCGAATAATTTTAGCGGGTACGCCAGCCGCTAGGGTATATTCGGGGACTTCAAAACCAGGTGGAATTAAAGCACCCGCAGCCACTAAACCAAAAGAATGAATAATAGCTCTATCCATTATAATACTTCCCATGCCCGCAAAGGCATAATCTTTAAGTTCCGCTCCATGCACTAAAACTCGATGACCTAGCGTTACATTGTCTCCTAATATCGTAGGATTTTTTCCACCTGTAATGTGTAAAACACTGTGGTCTTGGATATTTGTGTTTTTACCAATCCGGATTGGATAGTGGTCACCTCGCAAGACACATTGAAACCACACCGAAGATCCCTCTCCTATCGTTACATCCCCGATAATTTCAGCAGAAGGGGCAATATAATAATTCCCGTTTTCCGGCAACGTCGGTTTTTGTCCTTGAATGGAATATAACATTACACAACTCTTTTTTTTGTGGTTTTCTTTTTAGGAATTCTTTTTTTCTTAATAACTTTTTTTATCTTTGCTTGTTCACTCTCTAGAGGTATTTTAGACATTTTAGGACGATAAGGAATCACTAATTGTACTGCCGTTAAAAAAATAATTTGAATATCTAAAAATAACGACCAATTTTCAATATAGTAAATATCTGCCTGAATTCTTTTTTCAATACTTGTATCTCCTCGAAGACCTAGTACTTGAGCAAGACCTGTAATTCCCGATTTTACCTGATGGCGCTTCATATACCCACCAATATCTTTTTTAAACTTTTCTACAAAATATGGTCTTTCCGCTCGAGGACCTACAACCGACATATCCCCTTTTAAAACATTCCAAAATTGGGGCAATTCGTCAATATTTGTTTTTCGCAAAAAACGACCAATTTTCGTAATACGGGGATCATTATCCACAGTCCAAAGTTTATCGGATGTTTCTTTATCCTGTACTACCATTGTTCGAAATTTATAAATTTTAAATGGCTTATTATCTAGACCTACCCGAATTTGTGAGAAAAAAATCGGCCTACCATCGGTTAAGTAAATGGCTAAAGCCACAAAAGGAAAAAGAGGTGATACAAGCAGGAGTGCTAATGCGGAAAATACAACATCAAAACCACGTTTTAAAAACCAATTATAGCCTCTTCTTAAAGGAATGTTTTGTACAGAGATTAAAGGCATTCCTTCGACCACTTCAATAAATGTATTGTGAGCTAAAAAAGCGCTCATATCAGGAACAATATAAACCTGAATACCATACTCATCCGCAGCATTGAGTATCTTACGCAGGCCTTTCCCATTTTGAACCGTGTGTGCACATATTAAAATATCCGGTTTTTTATCAGATAAATCTGTAAACAATTTTGAAAAAGATTTTATTTCTAAAAAACTTTTCCCGCTTCCAGATTTTTTATCCACATAAAGCCGTGTTGGCTGGTAGCCATAGTGCGGATTCTTAGCGAGCCTTTCGGCAAACGGAAGCAATAAACCTTGCTTACCAACAAACCAAATTTCATGTGGCCGTTTCGATTTTTTATTTTTATGTAAAAACCATTTCCGCAGGAAAGCACGAGAGATGGTTAAATAAAGTATATTAGTAAAAAAGAATAAGAGTAAAAATCCACGACTAATATGGACTTCTTTCGCAAGAAACATAAAGGATAAATAAAAAACCATCGACAGAAAAATGCCCTTTACAAAGCTAATCCACTCGCCACCAAAATTGAGCCTTTTTTTTGCATCGTAAATACCTAGAG
>RFJE01000358.1 GCA_003695005.1 Candidatus Hydrogenedentota bacterium
CCTAAATCCCCTAAATGCTGCGCACACAGAGGCCCGGGTAAAAGAAGAGATAAATCAATCACTTTAATGCCTTCTAATGGTCCTTTCATAAGGAACAATTTTCTTTGCGATTGCTTGCGTCAAGAGCATCCGCCATATCTCCTCGGGTTACATAAAACCGCCCTATCGCTGCTTGACTGCTTGTTTCTATAGAAAACTTTGTTGTTATCATTAAAAATATTCGTCTAATAAGGTAAAAGAGGGAACTGTGAGCACACAACAAACACAAAACAGAGCACCGAGCAAAAAATCGACAGCAAAAAAGTTTTATATAGAAACTTTTGGCTGTCAAATGAATGAGTATGATTCTCTTATCTTAACAAAATTGCTAGAAAAAGAAAATGGCATTTCCACTCGGACACCGGAACAAGCTGACTTAATTGTGCTTAACACCTGTGCTGTTCGGGAAAAAGCTCATACAAAGGTTTATAACCGACTGCGATCACTGGAATATTTACAAAAAAAAGGGAAAAAAATTGGCGTGATTGGATGCATGGCGCAAAATTTGCGCGAAGAATTGCTTTATGAAAACTTACCCCTTGATTTTATTGCTGGCCCCGATTCATTACGAGAAATAGGACAGTATTTACATGGTAAAGAAGCAGGTACTCATCTTACTTTATCAAAAACCGAAACTTATGAAGATGTCATTCCCACAGTTGAGCATCACTTAAACAATACCGAAAATAAAATAACAGCCTTTGTTACTATCCAGCGGGGATGTAATAATTTTTGCACATTTTGTGTAGTTCCCTATACACGGGGAAGAGAGCGTTCTCGGTCGGTTCAAAGTATTGTACAGGAAGTGCAAAATTTAGTAGATGGTGGAATCCAAACGGTGGTGCTGCTAGGTCAAAATGTAAATTCTTACCGCTATCAAGATACAGACTTTGTTGGACTGGTAAAAGCCCTATTAAACCATACCGACATTGAGCGCATTTATTTTACTTCGCCTCACCCAAAAGACTATCCCATGGAACTAATCGAGCTCATGGCAGAAAACCCACGATTTTGCAACCAAGCTCATATTCCATTGCAGTCAGGATCGGATTCGGTTTTAAAAAGGATGAAACGGAATTATACGGCAAAAGAGTTTTTAAGTTTAATCCAGCGTTTTCGGGAAACTGTGGAAGATGTAGCTATTTCTACCGATGTTATTGTTGGCTTTCCAGGCGAAACCGAAGAAGACTTTCAGCAAACCCTCGAAGTTATGGAAAAGGCAGAGTTTGATTCTGCTTTTATGTTTGCCTATTCCGAACGAAAAGGCACCATTGCACGCAAACGCTTTATAGATGATGTTCCTGAAGAAGTGAAAAAAAGACGCCTAAACCAAATGATTGATTTACAATTAAAACGGTCAAAAGCTAAAAATGAAGCCTATGTTGGAAAAACCGTTTCTGTGTTAGTCGAGGCAGAAGCAAAACGGTCGAGTCAACAGAATCCACAATTTGTAGGCAAAATGCGCAATGCTAGAAAAGTAGTTTTCCCTACTCCAAACGAAAAGGTTACCATAGGTGACTATGTAAATGTACAGATTGATTCAGCGTCGTCGGTTACCTTATTTGGAAATTTTATTGGCAAAGCAGAAAAGCCGACACTAAAAAGAGTGTAGTATGGATAGCGAAAACATACATACTTTTATATCAGCAGAAGAGGAGCAAGAAGGCTTTGTTGGTACTGTTGATGAACGATTTCGACAAGTGTATGACCGCTATCACCAAAAAATATATAACTATATTGTAAAGTCCATTGCGAATCCAGAAGATGCCGCGGATCTTTTGCAAGAAGTCTTTCTTTTATTTTATGATAGACTTCCTAAATTAGATACAAGCTCTACAAGAATTGAAGCATGGCTCTTGCGGGTTGCTCGCAATATTATTTTATCATACTCACGAACAAGGTCGAAACAACCACAGCAGCAATTTGAGCATCGAGAAGCCATATCACAATCGATGATTGAAGAAGAGCTCTTAAAAAAAGATATGAAGGAAAAATTCGATGAATTCTTAATGAGCTTAAATGAAAGAGAGCGTACTATTTTTATCCTTCATAAATTAGAAGGTGTGCGGTATAAAGACTTAATTGAAATTTTTGGTATTTCGCATCGCACCTTAAAACGGATTGTCCATGGCGTTATGATGAAATTAAAAAACCTAAATTTGTTTGAATAGCTATGCGTAGCTTCCGTGATACATCGCTTCGCCGTGCCGCTGTATATTTTATGGTTTCGTAGCTATGAAAATCGTTCGCTTTTGTGACGGGTAGCCCTCTATGGTTTTATTTCGATCCATGGGATCCGTAAATTCAAGAAAAGAGTCCACAGGGGCCCATTTCGTTTTTCGCTGCTCCGTACTATCTAATTTTGCATCATAACAAAGAGTTATGTCGGTAAAGCCTGCACGGAACAGCCAATTTTGTAAACAAGACACGGTCGGAATAAAATAAGTATTGCGCATGTTTAAGTAACGCTCTTTAGCAAAAAGAGCAACAGGTTCTTCCCCTGGAATGGTTAAGCATTCTACTACGAGTTTTCCTCCTTTTTTTAAGGCACTTTTACAAGCCGATAAAGTGGAAATCGGATCTTTACGATGATATAAAATCCCCATTAGCAAAACAGTATCAAAAACAGGTTGAAACAAAGGTAAATCTTCCACTCCAAGCATTTCCATGGCAATTGGCAATGGCGGTGCAAAAGACGAAATCCAATCAAAAGCAAATTTTAAACGGTGAATAGGATCGATACCAAGAGCAAATTCAGGTTTATATTCTGCGATTCTATATAAAAAGTAGCCATTGTTGCAGCCAATATCGAGTACTTTTTTTTGGTAAAAAAGTTCTTTGCGAGCAAAACGATTCCATTTAAAGTCGCTTCTCCACTCTGCATCAATTTCTAAATTATACAGCTTCCAAGGGCCTTTCCTCCACGGGATAAAAATCTCGGCTGCTTTCATGAGCCTTTTTGTTTGTTCTAAACTTAATCCTGCTTCTAAAACCACAAAAGGATCTTGTATTGCAAAATGCGCCTTTGGAAAATCTTGTGTTAGAGTAAAAGCCTCTCGATATTTCGGTGCATCTTTTCTTTGTAGCCACTGATCCCGTGATAAAATTTCTTCTTGTAAGGATTTTGGAATCGATAGCACAGAAAAATACTGTTCTCTTA
>RFJE01000359.1 GCA_003695005.1 Candidatus Hydrogenedentota bacterium
AATATAAAGATTGCAAAATATGTTCACTTGTAATATTAGAGACTCTCGATTGCGGAAAAGCGCGGCCGAAGCCAGGGGGGTGTCCCCCCTAAACAAAATCAATCATAAAATTCTTAAACTGATTGAGAAAAAAATCAACTTCTTCTTTGGTGGTAAAAGCTCCTAAACATATCCGAAAAGCGCCGTAACGCCTGTTTTCGTCCACACCAAGTGCCGACAAAACATGAGATGGCCTTTCCAATCCCGACGAACAAGCTGCCGAAGAAGATATGGCAATTTCCGGCATGTTCGCAAGTACCATTTTTGAATAAACATCTTTCAGCGTAAAATGTAAAAAACCCGGCCATGAATTATCTAACGGCGTATGAATTTTAATTCCATTTATATGCCGTAATCCTTCGATAAGTTGCTTGCGCAAATTAGATAATTTTTTCTTCTCTTGCTGCATAACCTTATTGCGGATCACAAGAGCCTTGCGCAAACCAAGAATCAGTGGAAGGGGTAACGTTCCTGGTCGAATAGAATGCTGCTGCGATCCCCCATAAAACAAGGGGCGAAATAAAAAATCATCTTGGAATGCAAGCACACCAATTCCTTTCGGACCATACAATTTATGTCCGGAAAAACTTATCGCACTAATGTGATGCTCCTCTAGTGAGATCGGAATTTTACCAACTGCTTGCGAAGCATCACAAAAAAAGGGGATGTTTCTTTCTCTGCACAAACTTCCTGCTTCTGCGAACGGAAGTATCACCCCTGTTTCATTGTTGATGGCCATCATGCAAAATAAATCCGTATGATCGAGATCGGCCTTTAAGTGAGTTAGATCATAAAATCCATAGTGGTTCACAGAAAAAAATTTTAAGTCAATCCAGTTTTTTGAGTGTAGTGCTTTTAAAGTGTTTAATACAGATGCGTGTTCGATTGGAGAACAAAGAATTCGTGGCTTGCGACAATGCCTTTCATGGAAATAAAATGTAAAACCCTGCAACGCTAAATTAATGCTTTCTGTTGCCCCCGATGTAAAAATTACATTTTTTGGTTTTGCACCGATAAATTCAGCAATGTCTTTTCTGGCTTGCAAAAAAATTTCTTTTGCTTGTAAACCTAATGCATGATCTTCCGCCGATGCATTCGCATAATACTCCTGCATAGCTTTGGTAACTTCTTCGATAACTTCGGGATACGGTGGCGTCGAAGCAGCATAGTCGAGATAAACCATTATAGGTGGCAGGTAAAACAAGGGATAGTATCGTCTTCTTCGTCAAGCACAGACTCCATCACTTCTACAAGCGATTTATTGGATTTTCTAGCTACTTCTTTTTCTACCTTTTTTCGGTGCGCAGCAATGATTTCTTCTTTGCGAACTAAAATCTCTCGTAAAGATTCATCGCGATTCCAAGTGTACTTCCTACCATCAGAATGTTCTTCTTCGTATTTCATGGCTTCGTAAAATAAATCAGGATGCTTTTCATGAAGCATGACCCACTCATACTTGCGCTGGTAAAAACAAAAAAAGCAACCCGACCGAGATCGCCACTCATAATACTTTGGAATGCCAAGACCACTTTCTTCTAATATGCGAAAAATATCTTCTTTTACTAAACCATCTTCTTGAAACGGGAACACAGCTCGAATGGAATCTTTTGTGCTCATATAGCCACTGCGGTTTTCATCCGCGCGAATGCCAACATAGCTAATAGCAGGGTCATCGCCAATGAACTTTTCTAATGGCTTTATCTTCATCATGATCGTGCACCACCGCGCTTGCGGCGAAGGTAAAAAGCCATTATACATTTTTAAGAAATGATCAAACCCGCGTTCTGCTTTTAAGCGAATAATCTCAATCCCTAATCGAGCTTCTAATTTTTCTAAATACTCATAAGTTTCTTTTAACTCTTTCCCCGTATCGCAAAAAAAGTATTCCATGTTTGGAACTTTATCCCGTAAATAAATTGCTAATGCGGCAGAATCCTTTCCACCCGATAAACCTAAAATATGACGTACATCTGTCCGCTTGGCTAAATCCCGATACGATGCATCAAGACTTATATTCAATTCGGATTTGATCATACCCCTCTCCTTTTTGAGATGACGACTCTTTCCATCGAGACTCTAGCAATTTTACAAGTAGGGCATCGCGCTCTCGATCCGATAAGCTGCTGAACTCTTGCAGCAGCTTTTCGACTTGCTTACTATCTTCTTCGGTAAAATAAAAAATATCTCGGGATTCATTGCCAACACTGTCCCACATGGAAATTAAGCGTGCTTGAAAACCTTCCCGCTGTATTTTTTGCCTATCATCCCAATAAAATTGCATGCTAATAAAAGTACGAGCAAGGGATGATACTTTCTCTCGAAAGTAAGCTTCGTCTTTATCCCGAAACGAACGCGGGTTTTTATCAAGAACCGTCATAAACAATTTTTCGAGAGATTTTAAATCGTCCTTATCGGTCTCCATAAGTTGATTCAAAAATCTTTTTAAATGCGCTTCCACCATTTTCGACTGCAAATACTGTGCTTTTAATTTTAAATCCTGCCAATCTGAATCGCTCTCGATGCTAAAGGCCGTGGCAAAAAAATTCCAAAGGGATGTTAAAAGCTTTGGATAAGCTTGCTCTAATTCACGAAAAGTCTGGAATAACTTTTCTGTAAGATGGCTTACATTTTTCTCGGGAAGCGTAAACAGAGAACGACTCCCTACTGCCTTTGGTAAATCCTCAAACAAAAGCTGATCGGGATCTGTGGCAGAGAACAAAGCCTTTCGCACTTGCCTTGCTTCTTCTGATAAGGTTTGTGTGTACCGTGTGTAATCTGGCAAAGAAGATGCAAAACGTAACAGTGGCCGAACCGCAGCTAAAGGTGACACTTCTTTTTCGTCCTTGCCAAGCATGGCTAAAATTTTACGGAAATAAGGCTCACGAATTCCTGAGAGAGCTACATACTTAATGGAAAATAAATCCCGACGTCGGATTAAAAAATCAATGGTTTCTGCATCATAGTCTGGAACAAAGCTATCTTCAAAGTATAAATTTAATGTATTTTCAAAACGAAGTAGCATAGAAAAAAATAAAAGGAATAAAACAGATTCGCGAGCTCCATATGGCGGCAATGTAAATTCTAATAAAAACTCTTGCAAGTTTACTTTTTTGCCTGTCTGCATTAATCTCTTTTCCATTGCCGAGTACAAAGTATAGAAACCACTTTTTCGGGATGGCTTAAAATAGTATGGCGGTTTTTGGTAACGATGAATTTTACTTTCTTTAAAAACAGCATGATAAATAGTCGCTTCTGGCGAACTGCCTTCAAAACCTAAATTTTTTTGATTGCGATTCTCAATCATCGCTAGGCAAAGAAGCCGCATAGCCTTGGCAATGTTGGCAGAAATTTCCCTGCGATTGACTAAATCGTTTTTTAGCCGATAACCAGGATTATACACCTTATCGCAAACAAAGCTTAAAGCACTGCCTGTGGTTTCTGCCGTAATCGGCTTGCCTTCAAAATAAAAATTAGCACTGCTGCCATGCACAATTTCGGCATTTAATTCTTGAATTTCTTTTTCTGCAATTTCCAATCTCGCTTTTATTTCGCGACGCGCTACAAAGTCGGCTTCGTATTTTGCTAAGATATTTTGTAAGATGAAAACTTCTTCCACCGCTTCCGATAAGCGTAAGTATAAAACATCACTTTGTTTAGGACGAGCGATTACAACAGGCAAGCTGTCTTTGCGAGTGACCTCTAAAGGAATGGAACTTTGAAAATCAATCAGTAAGTAACCATCTACGGGTTTATTTTCGAAAAGAACATCTTCGAGATTTTCGGCATCCACATAGTAGCAAGCAAAGTAGCGCAAAACATAATTTTTTGCACTGTGGCGCTCGGCTACCTTTGGTGCAAATGGCAAAATTTCATTAAGCTGTTTCGCATACGAAATTTTATTTTGCTGCAATCGCTCCCGCTCTACCTGATAGGCAGTTTCTAAATCGAAGTCAGAACCTTCCCAAAGCAAAAGCTCACCATTTTTGCGACGGGTAATAAAACCTTTGGCGATTAAATTCTCAATCTCCTTTTGAACTTTCTTTTTCTCGCTTGCACCCGGTACATCCATGCAAGCAAGCGCAACCAACTCTTTTGTGGCTGTAAAATAATTCCAACGCGAAATAAAATTCAATAAGCCAATGGTGGCTAAAATCCTTCGTTTCCTATCATCAAATGAACTTGCTTTATCCAAAAGAAGAGAAATTTCGTAAAAACGCTTGTTCGACTTTGGTATGGATAAAGCAGCAAAATACTCGTATAAATCGGCTATCTGAAAGGTACGTGGCCAAGCATGCTTTTCTAAAAAATCCCGAAAACCATACGCTTCGTATCCCGTTAAAAAATTAAACAAAGATCGATCATTTTGACCAATGCGAGAAACAAGCTCGGGCAAAGCCATGACCGTAACAGGATGCAGAGGAAATAACTTTCTAAAAATATCTTCCGATATGCCACGAAACTCTGTCAACGGATGCAAGGCTTTTTTCCAAAGCTGAATCCAATCACCCTGTTTTTGCAAAAAATCCTTGCGAGCGTTTTCTTTATTTACCGCTTGTGAAGCTAAATACAAGGCACTGTTATCCGTAAAAAAAGGTAAATCTTCGAAACGACCATGAATTTTTGACCACTCCACCGAACCATTGCTATAGTCTAAAAAACTCTGGTGTAAAATGCCAAGCATTCCAATTGGCTGAATCCCCTTTTCCGTTTCGACATACGAAAGCTCGGCTAATTGCTGCAAAAGAAAAATATCTTCGTTTTTCTCTACAGCATACTCTAAAAATTTTCCAAGCTCATCAAAAAAGAGAAAAAGACCGCGATCCTGCGCAAGCAGTCGAACTAACTTTAAAACATCTGGATGCTTCTTGCGATACTCACTTTTTATTTTGCGTTGGATAGACTGTGCATCCGTAGTGTTGGTGGCAGCTTGTAAAAGCGGTTCTTTTAAAAGCTTAACAAGAGAAGCTTTTTCGCAAGTTACAGCTACCGTTAAAACACCATCTTTACCAATGGCTTTTCGCAAATTTTTATGAGCCTGAATTAACGTAGTGTGATACGGTTCGGGCAATGGATTGTTTTGCACCACTTTGCATGCTATTTTATAAGCCAGATCTTTCTCTGGCCGCATGATCTGCCACAAAAAATGAGCATACGCCGATTTACCACTTCCATAGACAGCACTTAAGCTAAACGCACGGGAAGACTTTTGCTGTAAAAAGGCCGCTGCTATTTTTTCTAATGCAAGAGCCGCCGCCTTTGTTGGAATATAACTTTCGACGGCAAGGACATCATCCTTATCGCGAGTTAAATTGACCGACCTTGTATAACGCGGATAAAACGAAATGTTGCCTGCGTACTTCATGCTGATTTTTCCTGAAAGCTCTTTGGAATCATAGCCGCGCGAAGCTTTTGTATTGCATCACTCTTTTTTGTAAGCGTAACATTATACACACCCGCCGTTGCCTGAAAGCGAAAACCAACTTGCCGAGCAAGCGGCGACTGAATGGCATGCAATAGCTGACTTTCACGGGCACGGAACGACTTGCCAGCAGAACATTCATCATTTAAAAGAGCATGCAGCGAAACCATGTTTAAATTTTTTTGCAACATATAGTATGCAATGGAATATAGTAAAACAGGCAGCGGGATGTGACTTTCGGCAAATACATATTCATGGAAATCACTTTTTTGCAAAAGGCCAAGTGGCGAAAAAACCGAATCAATTAAATCCTCGTATCCCTTGTTTTTCTTAAGAGACTTTGTATCTGGCATTGCATACATGCGGGAAATAATTTGCAGATCTTTCTTAATGGAATTGAGCGAAACCGTTTTGCCACTTTCTTCTTTACTCCATTCGTGAATTAAACGAGTAAGATCCTCCGTGCGAAAAGTGCTGCGGTTGTAAATCTGAAACACATAGTACCAACTACTTGCCAGCTGCTTCGAACAAACAAGGTGATAGTGCAACAACCACAAAGTCTGCGGCAATTCCATATAGCGGTCATTCTCTAAAACAAAACGACCTAGTTCCGTGAGCACAAGATTATGTCTCATTTTAGAATGGCAAGAATCCTCAATCCTCTCCACAAGGCCAAACGCTTCTATCCAGTAGCGAATTGCTTGCGCCATATTTTTTCCAACACCAAGTTCAAAATGCACATCCTTCTTATGAAAAAAATCTGCATCACTTTCCACCGCTTCTAACCCCCGAGTTAACCAACCATACCTCGGCGCAAAAGTCTGGTGACGTGCGAAGGTCTTCAACGTATCACCCCCTAACCCCCTCAAGGGGGAATAAAAACCTGCTTAAAATGCCGAGCCCCAAACACCGCATATTTGCGGTACAGGCTAACTACGCACAACACTCTGTCAATCCAAACACCGCTTTTGCACGGTGTTCAAATCCTTTTTTATGTGGCATATTTAAACTAAATGACTTTAGTAGAGGAAATCAAAAAACGCATCCGAGAATTACGTAAGCTGCATGGCTATACACAAGAAAAATTAGCCGAAATATCAGGAATCGATTACAAGCATATCCAAAAACTAGAAGGCAAAGACTCTATATACCCTCGCATTGACACGCTGGAAAAAATTGCTTCTGCTTTTTCTATGTCCCTTCCTGAATTTCTCGATTTCCCCGACGAAAGTACAAAACAAACGTACAACCAAATTGCCAAAGAATATGATGCTAAAAATAAAAATGTTACTCCCATCAAAGCAAATATAAACCGTTTTTTAGAAAAAATAGAAAAAGGTGCAAAAATTCTAGATTTAGGTTGTGGGAATGGAAGAGACGCTGCTTACTTTGTAAAGCTCGGGTATAAAGTCATTGGAATTGATTTTTCGGATGCTATGATCAAAATTGCCAAGCAAAAAACTAGGAAAGCAACCTTTTACAATATGCAACTTACAAGATTATACTTTGAACCGAATACATTTGATGCTGTGTGGGCAAATGCCTCTTTGCTCCATCTATCCCGCGCAAATTTTCGAAAAGCTCTGCAAGAAATTTACGTGGTACTAAAAGAAAATGGTATACTATACATTAGCATGAAGCAACACCAAGAAACAAAAGAGCATGTAGACACTACATACGGCCAAGAGAGATACTACTTGCTATGGAACAGGAAAGAGCTCATTGCGGAAATAGAAAATGCCAATTTTCAAATGATTGAGTTCTGGGAAAATCAACCAAATTGGATGAATATACTGGCAAAGAAGATTCGTTAAAAAATGCCATTGTCTTTA
>RFJE01000037.1 GCA_003695005.1 Candidatus Hydrogenedentota bacterium
CTCTAACGCAAGTATCAGCTCTTCCGTGGAAGGAGGACTTTCAAACAAATAAGATGTAGCACCTACCATTAAAGGGTCGGTAAAACCTAATCCAAAAGTATATGTCCAATTTAAGCTACCGGTATGTAACACGGTATCCCCTTTTTCAAGATGCGCCCAATATTCAATGGCAGGAAGTCTTCCTAATAAAGCACGGTGTGCATGCACAACAGCCTTTGGTGCACTTGTAGTTCCCGAAGTAAAAATAAGAGTGGCCTCGTCTTCTGCACTTCCGTAAAAGTTTTCTAATGGTGTAATCTTCTTGTAAAAATTTTCGTTTAGAGAAATAACCTCTTCAAAATAGCTACTTACATCGAATCGGTTTGTAAAAATAATTTTACTTCCAATTCGCTTTTGTGCTTGCCTTACCTCCTCTTCTGTCCATGAGTATGGTAAAATTACCGCCACATTTCCTGCTTGTAAAATCCCTAAAACAGCGTATAAAAAATCAGGCTGATTGGGTAGCAAAACAAAAATATATTTTGATATATCACTCCCCATTTTTTGATTCAACTGGTGGACATAACTCGCTACTTTTCCTGCGTTTTCCCGAAGCATCTCAATGGAAATTTTTTTTAGTTCGTTTTTGTTTATAAAAACAATAGCCGGTTTGTCTTTTGGCAAAGAAGACTGTAAGCAAGCTTTTGCAATATGAAAATTAGATCTCGGTTTCATCGAAAGACTCTTTGGTAAAATAATACAATTTATTTTTGCCATAAGGATAAATTTTTTCTGATCTTCTGGTTAAATTGCTTTCTACCTGCTTTACATCATCATGTGGTAAAAAGTGTTTTAGCTTTGTTGGCACTTGCATCATAAAAATTACCTTTTGCGCAGGAAAATTTACACGACGAAAGCTTTCTAAAAATACTTCAAATACATTTTTTTGATTCCTACGAAAAGTATAAGGCGGGTCTGCAAAAAAGACTAAATTCTTAACGAGTTTTTCTTCTTTGTGTAAAAAAGTTGAAAAACGGGATAAAAATAAAAAAGCATCCATTCGCCATATTTTCCAATTATTTTTCGAATAGTGATTCTTTAACCAATGAATGACATTGGCATTTCGCTTTACATCCCATTCGCAAAAATGCACAAAAGAATACCCAATAGAAAGAGCTTCAATTCCCACTTGTCCGGAACCGGCAAATAAATCGCAAAAAATTGTCTCTTCCGGTACTATGCCTCTCGCATCTAAAATACTAAATAAAGCTTCTTTTATCTTTTGTGGTGTGGCATTTTGGTGCCCGTGAATTGGTTCGGGTAATGCAATTCTTTTATTTTTTAAACTCCCCCGAATTACGGTTATTTGTTTTTGCTTTGCCATTTAACTGCCAAGAGCTGCTGGAATTTCATTTAAAGTTTGTAATACCCGAATAGCTTGATCTGGATAAGGACTTGCTTCTGCTTTAGATCCAACAAACACTTTTTGGATTTTATAAGCTAACAGGGCTTTTAATCTCTCTTTTGTTTCGCTAGCAGGACGAATGTCTCCACTTAAAGAGACTTCTCCAAATGCAGCAACCGCTGCAGGAATTGGTTTCTCTAAAAAACTCGATGCCATGGCAAGTAGCAAGGCTAAATCCGCAGCTGGGTCTTTTAAGGGTGTTCCTCCGCGTACGCGAATAAAAATATCACACTCGGACAACCGCATACTCATATATTTTTCTAAAATTGCTGCAATTAAATGAATCCGAGATAAATCAATATTTTCCCCTACTCTTCTACCATTGGCAAACCCTGTTGGCGTCACTAAAGCCTGAATTTCATGTAAAAGCACGCGGGATCCTTCCATTTGTGGAAATAAAATGGATCCAATACCACCACTTTCCGTAATGTTTACAAGAGTTTTGTTGGGTGGTATTTCCTGTAATCCCGAACTCGTCATTTGAAAAACAGCGATTTCTCCGGTAGCTCCAAAGCGGTTTTTGATAGCGCGAATAAATCGATAAGGCCCTTTTTTTTCATGCTCAAAATAAAGGACGACATCGACTGCATGCTCTAAGAGTCTCGGCCCTGCAATTTGACCCTCTTTCGTAATATGTCCCGTTAGCACAAAGGGAATATTCATCCTTTTGGCTAACTCTAAAAACATACCGGCTGCATCACGAATTTGCGATACACTTCCGGCAAAACCACGAGCTTCCCCCGAATAAACTGTTTGGATTGAGTCAATAAACACAAGATCTGGTTTTTCTTTTTCAATTACAGCAAGAATGGTTTCTAAGGAAGTTTCGTGTAAGAATAATACCGTTGGCAACATGGCCCCTACTCTTTTAGCACGATCTTGTACCTGGCTTAAGCTTTCTTCCCCTGAAACATACAAACACCGATAGCCACTTTTAGCTAATGCTAATAAAAACGTGGACTTCCCTACTCCCGGATCACCCGCTAGTAAGATTACCGATCCCGGAACAATCCCCCCACCTAATAATTTATCAAATTCTTTCATCTTACTTGATAAGCGAGTTATGCTATCTGATTTTTCTTTTTCTGTAATGGAGGCAGGCTTGATACTCGATCTAATTTTCCGAGAGGGTGTGGAAGATAAAATTCGCTCTTCTAAAGTATTCCATTTCCCACAGCCGGGACACTGCCCCATCCACTTGACGGTCGAATACTCGCAGTGTGTACAGATGAAAACAGGTTTTTGGTTTTTCTTGGCCACGTAAGTGGCTATTTCTGCACTAATTCACGCAAAGCCTGGAATGGTGAAGTTGTTAATTCTGGCTCACTATCACGCACTATATAGCGCTCCATTTCCATCTTTTCTAATGCATAGTCAACATCTTTAATGGAAAGTGAAATTTTCCGTGTTTCCGGCTCGATATATTTTACCACTGCTTTCACAGTTTGCCCTTTTTTATAGTGATTTTTTGGATTTCCGGATTCTTCTTTCCGCAAAGTAGAAATGTGTGCGAGACCTTCAAAACGATCATCAAATTGAATAAAAACCCCAAATTTTGTAACACCGGATACAACCCCTTCGATTACAC
>RFJE01000360.1 GCA_003695005.1 Candidatus Hydrogenedentota bacterium
CCATTAACTAAGATAAAACCTTCTTTTGGAACGAGACGAACTACTTGTCGAAAGCTGCGTAAAATATCTTGTAAATCGCGAAAAATATCAGCATGGTCAAATTCTATATTATTGATGATAAGAATATCGGGTAAGTAATGAACAAACTTGGAACGTTTATCAAAAAAAGCGCTATCATATTCATCCCCTTCTATTACAAAAATGTCTTTACCGGCTTTTCCCGAGGAGGGCAAATTATTAGGCTTGCCGCCAATCAGCCATCCTGCATCGTATCCTGCCGAATGCAAAAGATGGGCACATAAAGAAGTGGTTGTTGTTTTACCATGCGTCCCTGTTACCACAAGGGAAGTTTTGCGAGGTGAGCTTAAGAAAATCTCATTTCGCAAAAGTTCGGGTAAGCTTGTAAATTTTCTTTTTTCGGATAAAATTTTTTCTACTTGTGGATTCCCGCGAGAGACTGCATTGCCTATCACAAATAAAACATCTTTCTTAGGTAAATGCGATGAGTCGTAACTTTCCACGTAGTCGATATTTGCATTTTGTAATACATTGGACATTGGGGGGTATATATTTTCGTCACTGCCGGAAACAGAATAACCAAGTTCTTTCATTAAGAGAGCTGCCGAGGCCATTGCTGTTCCTCCAATCCCGATAAAAAATAACTCTGGAGTCTCTGGATTATTCAATATCTATCCCTTGTATGCTAGGCTTTGTAAATAAGAAGCTAAATTTTTTTTGTACACTACCATAACCGCATGAATTTTTTTTTGTGGAAAAAAGTCTCTTTTTTGGTAAATGAGTTTTGGATGAAACATCGATTTTAATTTACCTTTCCAAGCTTTTTGACGTAACGGTGGTAAGGAAGATGTCCATGGCAATCTTTTCCTCTTATTAAAATCCTGAAACGAGATAATATAATTTTCCATGGCTTGCCATAAATTTTTTTCACAGAGAACTTCTAGTTGATTTTGTACTTGCGGGCTAGAAAAATCTTGCCTTTCGTTTAAGGATAAAAGACAAGGCGAAGCAAACAAGTTCTCATCTAAAAAACCCCTGTCTTGCACTTTCGGAATAATATTTTTCCATGTTTCTTTTTGGACAGAACTACAAGCATTTATACAAAGAATCAGAAAAAAAAACGGCGTGACTTTAGCCGCTAACATTCATACTATCTAGAAAGGCTTTATTGTTTTTTGTGCCTTTCATTTTTTCGAGTAAAAGCTCCATAGATTCTACGGGGCTAAGCGGCGCAAGCACCTTGCGCAATATCCAAATGCGATTTAAATCTTCTTTATCGACAAGTAATTCTTCTTTACGAGTTCCCGAACGATTAATGTCAATGGCAGGAAAAATACGCTTTTCTACAAGCTTCCTATCTAAATGAAGCTCCATATTGCCTGTACCTTTAAACTCTTCAAAAATCACTTCATCCATTTTTGAGCCTGTATCAATAAGAGCTGTGGCGATAATGGTTAAGCTTCCCCCTTCTTCGATATTACGAGCAGCACCAAAAAAACGTTTTGGTTTATGTAAGGCATT
Source organism: Candidatus Hydrogenedentota bacterium (assembly GCA_003695005.1). Classification (GTDB taxonomy): domain Bacteria; phylum Spirochaetota; class Leptospiria; order Turneriellales; family J094; genus J094. The sequence continues at coordinate 1,540 of RFJE01000360.1, forward strand.
AGAATCAACCCCACCGGAAAGAACTTTTCCCGAAGAAGGAATAACCTGGTTGTAAGCACGAGCTAATCGTGTAATGCTATCTAATAAAATGACAACATCTTTTTTATGCTCGACTAAACGCTTTGCTTTTTCAATCACCATTTCGGCAACTTGCACATGGCGAGAAGCAGGCTCGTCAAAAGTAGACGAAATAACTTCGCCTTTTACATTGCGAGCCATATCCGTCACTTCTTCTGGCCTTTCATCAATTAAAAGAACCATTAAAGTGATTTCCGGATGATTTTCAGTAATGGAATTGGCAATGGCTTGCATTAGCATTGTTTTACCCGTGCGAGGCGGGGCAACAATAAGTGCTCGTTGGCCTTTTCCAATAGGGGCTACTAAATCCACAACACGCACAGAAAGATTATCCGGCGAAGTTTCGAGTACAATCCTATCCTCTGGATAAAGAGGGGTTAAGTTATCAAAATGAATTCTTCTTTGCGCTACTTCTGCGGGCTCTCCATTGATTTTTTCTATTTTTAAAATAGCAAAAAAACGCTCATTATCTTTCGGGGCACGAATTTGTCCGAAAACAGTATCCCCTTTTCGTAAATTAAACATACGAATTTGAGAGGGACTAACATAAATATCATCTGGTCCTGCTAAATAGTTGTAATTGGCCGAACGCAAAAAGCCATATCCATCGGGTAAAACTTCTAAAGTCCCTTCTGCATAAACCTGAGCATCTTCTTCCGATTCTGCTTGCAAAATGGAAAAAATAAGGGCTGGCTTTTTTAATTGGCCTGGGTTTTCAATACCTAGCTTCTCAGCCATATTTTGTAGCTCTACCATGCTCTTGCTTTTTAAATCACTAATTAAAAGCTTCACAGGATTTTTAGATGAGCTTTTTCCATTTGTGGAAGTTTCACTTTCCATGGCTTGGTTGCTTTCTCCTTCCTGATCTTGCGTCTCTTGTGATTCATCGGCAGCCGAGGTTTTTGCTTTCTTTTTTGTTTTAGGCTGCCGACGAGCTTTAGGCTTTTCTTGAGATTCCGGCTGTTCGTTTTCTTCTGTTTCTATGACAGCAGTGCTTTCTTCTGTTTTTTTACGTGGCATATAGACCTCGCACTTTATTGTGTGTTTTTTGTATCATCGGTTGCAGCTTCATCGTTATATAATGAATCTTCTAAATTGTCTTTTGAATTTTCTAGTGAATTGTCATTATTTTTATTGGTTTTCTCTTCTTTAGG
>RFJE01000361.1 GCA_003695005.1 Candidatus Hydrogenedentota bacterium
TCCTTAGTCCCTGCGGCCGTCGATTTCGCGCACGGCCTTCGCTACCCCCCCGACTGTTCTCTTTTTTTTTGCGTTTATTCTTTTTAGGCTCATTTTTGTTAGGGGTATTTTTGGTGTTTTTCCCGAGTGCAGTGGTTGCTAAAAAAATTGACTTTAAGCAGTGGGAAAATATAAATAAAAAACTTTTTTCCCCGAATAAAAACGAACGGATTTGGGCAGTAAAACAGCTTACAAGAATGGAAGGCAAAGCAGCGGAAAATTTGCTTAAAGAAAGGTTTTTATCCGAAACAAACCCCGAAGTGCTTAAGCTTTTTTTTACTTGGTTTAAAAAACGGAAATCTCGATCGGATTTTTTTTATCTTGTAGATTATGCTAAAAAAGCGGTTAGTTTTGAAACCCTGATTCAAACTTATTCTATTTTATATGCCATTCATCCACCCCGAACTCAATATGAACTTAAAGAACTTTTAGTGGATAGTCGGTATAAAATCCATTGGCTTGCGTATGTTTTAGCTGTGGAAACTTCGGATATTCAAGAAATTACCCGACAGGAAAAAATGTTACGAACGTATGGGCTTTTATGGAATTATTTAAAGCTACCGAACCAAAAGCAAGAGTATGTACTAAAAGCATTAAAAAAAATTCATTGGAATCAAATTGATCCACATAATTCTGCGGAGCTTTATTATTTGTGCAAGCTAACCGACAACATAAAACCCATATCTTCTTCTTTTTTTTCGCCCCTGCGCATTTTAGATTTACCTGAGGGGAAACAAGCAGAATTGGTTCCTTGCTTACAAAAAGTAAATCCTAATCTTATGACTTATTCTAATGAGTGGCAAGAAGTTTTAAAAGCAAGTTTGCCAACGCGAATTTGGTTTTTTAAAAAAATTCATTTTTCACAAGGGAAAATTTCACAAAGGAAAATGGCATCGAATGACGATCAAAAAGAAACTGCTGATATAAGTCCAGAAAACACAGAGTTGGAGAAACAAAACCAAGAGAATAAAACAGAACAAGAGGATAAGAAAAATAAGGAGAATACCGAAATAGCAGTACAATCTTCCTCGAGCCAACTGGAAGCTTTTTATTTGCAGTACTTAAGCAAACAAAATTTAGATGCATATACGCTTTACCTCATTTCTGCTTTTCGGGGTAAGCTTTTACCAAAAGAGCATGAGTGGATTCAAAGCTATTGTAAGAATAAAAAAACAAACTTCGATTGCTTACGTTATTTTTTAAACCAAAAGCCAGAGTCCTTTTTAAGGTATTGGAAAAAAGTTTCTCCTAAAAAGAAAAGTGAGTTTTTATTAGCCAATTTTACACTCTTTATGGAAAAAGTCCCTTTAACTCCTATGCAAAAATATTTTTATGTATTAAAAAGTAAAAGGCCAAAAATTCGGTTTCTGTGTTGGTTGTATATTTCCCAAGAGGAAATAAAAACCAATTTAGATTTTTTTAAGGCAGCCTATCACAGCGAAGTTGATGCCCTTACTCGGGCAGCTGCTCGCACAAAGCTTTCTTTTTTACAGAATGATCATGCACTTCAATAATATTTACAGGGCAAAGTTCCGCAGCTTGTTTAGTATCTTCTAAAAAAATCTCATCAATTTTTCGGATAAAGTACTTTCCTTTTTTTTGCGACTTTTTTAAAATCGCTTTTCCATCTTTTGAGCTCATTGTCCAATGATTCGGGTCGGTTTCTGCGCAGCTGCCGCAGCCAATACATTTTTCTCGCAAGTGAGTAACTTTAATTGGCATACTGGAAAACCGGATCAAGTCTATATACTTTATCACCTCTTCGAACAAGCTGTTCCATAGGAATAGTAATTAAAGACGTACGACCGGCAAAGCTTAAAGGCTCATCATCTTCGTTTCGAATTTCTCTTACAAAATCCCGAACCACTCCTGTTGTAACCCCTGTAATAAGTATTTTTTGTTGGATGGCTAAATCATTGGCTTCGAGTTGGATTTGCGCCACTTTTGCTTTCGGGAAATAATGCACGACTTTTCCACAATATACTTTCTTTTCGGTTGCTTGAGAATCCGGCTTTTTGCTCCACCCCTGCTTGCGGCCTAAATAATAGCCGTCGGATAAACCACGATTGTAAACAGAAGATAATCTCTCTCGCCACTTGGCTATTTTTTCATCATTGTATGTTCCCGTTTGCAAAGCTTCTATTGCTTCTCGATAACAACGGGTAACTTCATCCACATAATCTGGCGAACGGCCTCTCCCTTCTAACTTCAATACCCGAACACCACTAACGAGTACTTCATCTAAAAAGTCAATGGTACAAATATCCTTTGGTGACATTATATATTCATTATCAATTTCAAGCTCCATACCAGTTTCTTTATCCGTAACCACATAAGGCTTACGACAATTTTGCTTGCATGCTCCACGGTTTGCAGAAGCATTCGAAGTATAGAGGCTCATTCCACAACGTCCCGAAATAGCAATGCACAGTGCACCATGAGCAAAAATTTCAATTTTTAATCGGTTCCCGCTAGCACCTCGAATATCTTCTTGATCAATTTTTTGACAAATTTTTTGGATCATAGGAAGTGTAAGCTCGCGGGCTAACACGATTGTATCTGCAAATTGTGCATAAAATTTTACCGCTTCAAAGTTCGATACAGATAGCTGGGTAGAAATATGAACAGGTAAACCAATTTCCCTTGCATATAAAATAGCAGCCATATCCGAGACAATCACAGCATCGATATTTGCTTCTTTTGCTTTTTGTAAAATAACTTTCATCAAACGCATATCATGATCATACAATACTGTGTTTAATGTTAAGTATGCTTTTACCCCTGCCTTACGAGTGATTTCCCGAATCTCTTGCATTTGTTCTATCGAAAAGTTTATGGAAGATCGAGCTCGCATATTGAGCTGTTCCACTCCAAAATAAATACTATCGGCTCCTGCATGGATTGCGGCTTGTAAGGACTCAAAAGATCCCGCAGGCGCTAGAAGCTCTACATTTTGAAAATCCATATTAGGGAAATATATAATACTTGAGACAACATGGCAAGTTTTTGTGGCATGTAACTACGCCTTTTCTAAAACCAAAAGTACTTGCTCCATGTCCTGTTCAGAAAATGTATAATCATAAGAAAATCGAATTACCTGGATGGCTTCTTCAGGGGAAAATCCCATTTGTAAAAGAGTGGGGGAAGGCGTTCGACTACGAGATTTACAGGATGTTCCTGTAGAAACACTTATCCCTTCCATATCAAGTGCCATCAGTAAAAAATCAATGTCCGTATGGGGTAAATAAAGAAGGGTTGTCCCAGGAATACGGTGATTCTCATAACCAACAATCGTGGCTTTTTCTTGCAAAACGGTTTGTATCCTTTTTTCAAACAAAAAAGTCGTTTTAGCATTATCCTGTCCTTCTTTTACATTTGGCAAATAAGATAGTCTTTTAGCTAATGCAAGAATGGATACAAAATTCGAAGTTCCAGGACGCATTTCATTTTCTTGGTTGCCACCAAAAAAGGGTTTATACTTTGCAAATGCAGATTGTAAAGCTGGATTGCGCGGTAAGACAAGGGCAGAAGATCCATGACCTGCGCCAATTTTATGCGACGAAAAAAAGAGAGCCGAATTTTCTCTGGTAAGGACGGCGTTCATGATCGCCTGTACTTCTTCTTGTTTATTTTGCTTATAAATGCTATACTGAAAAAAATGCCGAATGATTTGCGAAGCATCGGCAAGTAAGAAAGTCTCTTCGGGGATAGCTTGCAAAAAGGAAAGAGAAGGTGCAATTCCTGTTTCTCCATGACCAAGTGAATACGCTAAAACCGAAAAACTTTCTTTTTGCAGTTGCGAAAGAGCATCCTCTTCTTTTGCAGGAAGAACATGTACATTGTGAAACTTGCGCATAAAATTTTCAGAGATGGCAGGATGCTCAAATGAGCTCATTGCTACTTTGTGTGTTGGATAAAGTTCCGAAAGGACATATGAACAGATACCAGCGGACTCTGTCGATCCTGAAGTAAAAACAATTTGATTTGGTTGAACCCATAAAAATTCGGCTACTTTCTTACGTGCTTTTTCGATATGATATTCTGCTTCTTGAGATGCTTTGCTGCGTCCCGACGGATTTGCAAAATTTTTAAAGTAAAGCTGCATCGCTTCTAAAAGAATTTTTTGATCGGGGGGATGAGTGGCATTAAAATCGAGATAAATTCCCATTGGTCGTTACATCTTGTTCTAAATCTAAAATGAAAAGAAGGCGGTTTGCACTGTAATAATATTTCCCAATTTGTTTTTTAGGTCGCAGTAAAAGAGATTTTACATACA
>RFJE01000362.1 GCA_003695005.1 Candidatus Hydrogenedentota bacterium
ATTCCTGGAATAATACAGCCTCCTTTATACATACGATTGCAGATACTACAAAAGGTAATGGCAGTTCCAAAATCAACCACAATGATATTCTCTCCATAGATTTCAACAGCTGCAGCTGCATTCGCTATTCTATCATGACCAAGGGTTTCGGGGCTGTCATAATCAAACTGAAATGGCAACTGAATATTATGACGCACTTCTAAAATAGAAATGCCATTTTGAAGAGCATATTCCTGTAAAAGCTCGCTCCATTCGGGAACAACAGAACAAAAGACAAGCCTGTCTGCTTTTTGGTATGCTTTTAAAAAATGGTCTAGCTCGTCGCTTGTTCGAGGAATTTTACTTTTTAGACGGAAACTCTGCAAAATGACGCCGTTTTCAATAAGGCCGAAAACGGCGTCTGTATTGCCAACATCCGCGGCAAGAATCACCATGGATTTATTTATTTGATGGCATCTCTCCTACGGTTACCGTAAATGTTTTTACCCTACCATCACGAATGGCTTTAATTCTTAATTTACCACCAACTCCTTTTCTTAATACGGCACTTTTTAATACGCTAAACTTTGTTGCTTTTTTTCCATCCACTTCAATGATAAAATCATAAGGACGAATTCCTGCTTTCCAAGCAGGCGATCCAAGTTCTACGCTAGCTACTAATAAACCTGTTTTCCCTTGTAAGTTAAGCTCTTTTAACTGATCCTCCGTTGGATTCGGGATAATTTGAACTCCAATATAGCCAGGCTTAATCTTTTCTCCTTTTTTAAGTTTTTCTAAAACATCCATTGCATGGTTGATAGGAATTGCAAAACCAATCCCTACGGAACCACCACTTTGCGTGTATATCATTTGGTTAATACCAATTACTTCACCTTTGATATTTAATAGCGGACCACCACTATTTCCAGGGTTAATGGCTGCATCGGTTTGGATTCGGCTAAAGCCATCAGGTGAAATTTCCTCTCTTCCTAAAGATGAAATCACTCCCACAGTAAACGTCGAAGAAAGACCATAAGGATTACCAATGGCAATCGCAAAATCTCCCACTTGAACACTATCACTATCTCCAATATGAACGACTTTTAAATTTTTTGCATCAATTTTTAATAAAGCTAAATCCGAAGTTTGATCCGACCCAACTAATTTAGCAGAATATGTTTTTCCATTGGTTAACTTTACCTTGATTTTATCTACATTATTCACTACGTGATTGTTGGTTACAATGTATCCATCTCTACTAATAATAAAACCAGATCCTAATCCTTGCCTTTTTTGTTTATACTCTCTTTGCTCTGGAATGCCAAAAAAGCGTCGAAATAAAGGGTCATTGAAAAAAGGATTTGCTGTAATCCGTATTTCTTGTTCAGTTTCTATTCGTACTACGGCAGGATTTACTTCTTTGTAAATTTCGCGCAAAGCCTGTTGAACCACCATCGCGCCTTGTACATTTTTCGATTTTGCTAAGGGGTTATCTGTTTTTGCATCTACAAACTCAGGTCCACGCCCGCAAGTACCTGCAAAGGGGGATAGGACTGCACCCATTAAGAAAACTAAAATGATTATGTTTGTAAAAGTAAACCCCGAAATTGTAAACTCGCCATTTTTATAAAATGCTTTTTGAATAAACTTCTTAATCATATTCCCTCCAGTGATACCAGAAGTACATTTTAAGATAGCCTGTCAAAATAGTTTAGTTTAACAAGTAAGAGATAAATTGCTTTGCAAACTGTACACTAAATTCAGAAATGCCTAAATTGAACAAAATCTGATTTGGATAAAAGGATGGAAAAATGAAACAACAATATAAGTATAAGATATTTTTTTTACTGCTGTTTATTTTAGCGGTAGCACAATGTAAAGGCACAGACAATTCCCCTTGGGTCATGAAAATTGATGGAAAAAAAATTACATTAAAAGAATTAAAGGCTGCTAGAAAAGCATACCTAGCCACTATGGCACAACAGTTTCAGGTAACGCCAAAGCAATTAAGAGAATACTTAAATAATCCCGAAAAAGCTGGTCGACCGGAAATGGTACAAATGTTGAGAAAACTAAGAGCAGAACTCAGCTTAGAAGGGTTTCGGGAAAAATACAAGCAAATGTTATTGCTAAATAAAGAAGCAAAAAAGTCGGGTTATTTAAAACGACAAGATATTAAAGACCGTGTTAAATTTCTTAAATTATATGGGATTGCGAATATGTATTTATTAGATAAGTTGCAATCTTCGGAAGTGCAAATTTCGGATAAGGATGCCATTGATGCATGTGAAGCTGCTAGAAAAGAAGATCCTCGTGTAAGAAATTTGCCGATTGCGCAATGTATGGAATTTGCAAGGCAAAATTTAACTTTGCAACATTTAGCCCAAAAGCAGCAGCAACTCTTGCAAGATATTGTTGCCGCTTATAAAATTGAGAAAAATCCAAAAGTTGATTTAGAAAAACTGGATGATCAATTGAATAACAAGAAAGAAGAACAAAAGGAACACAAAGAAGAATCCTCTCAACAATGAATCCGACACTTGTTGTCTTAAGCGTCTTTGTTCTTTATTTCTTAGGATACAAGTTCTATGCGGGTTATTTATCCCGCAAAGTTTTTGCGCTAAGAGATACCACTAATACCCCCGCTAAAAAATTTGAAGATGATGTGGATTTTATTCCTACCCCCCCTTATATTTTGTGGGGACATCACTATGCATCGATTGCTGGGCTAGGACCTATTTTAGGGCCAGCCGTTGCAGTGATTTGGGGTTGGGTACCAGCCTTATTTTGGGTTGTTTTAGGCACCTTGTTTATTGGAGCTGTCCACGATTTTTCGGCATTGGTTCTTTCAGTGCGTGCCAACGGAGAGTCCATTGGATCTCTTACCGAAGCTTTAATTGGAAAACGAGCTAAATATTTATTTTTGTTGATTATTTTCTTTTTAGTGTCATTAGCCATGGGAGTTTTTGTATTGGTACTTGGGTCTCTTTTTGCGCCAACACCAAATGTAGGTCATCCAGAAGTGGCCATTCCTTCGGCAGGGATTATGATTGTCGCCATGGCGATGGGGATTCTACGAGTAAAGAAAAATGTTTCTATGAAGTGGGTAGGTCCAATTGCTTTTATCCTCATTTTACTTTTGGTCTATTGGGGATCGACTCATGCACAAAATGCTATTTTATTACCTGCTTCGGATTGGAAACTCATTATGTTAGTGTATGCATTTTTAGCAAGCGTGCTCCCTGTTTGGCTGCTTTTACAAAGTCGAGACTTCTTAAACTCTCTTCTTTTGATTTTAGGACTCTTTATTTTGTACTTAGGTTTTTTCTTTACAGATGTCCAATTTTCTGCTCCTGCAATTCAGCTTCATCCTAAAAATGCTCCTTCTTTATTCCCTTTTGTGTTTATTATTATCGCTTGCGGAGCTGTTTCTGGTTTTCACTCATTAGTGTCTTCTGGCACAACGGCAAAGCAACTGCAAAATGAAAAAGATGCCCGTTTTATTGGATACGGGGGGATGATTGGAGAATCGCTTCTTGGCTTGATGGCAATTTTAGCTACCACTACATTTGCTTCTTCTGATGCCTGGCTAAAGCAATATGGAGATTGGAAACATTTAGCTGGATTAGCGCCTAAAGTTTCCTTATTTATTTCAGGCAGCGCGAATTTTTTAAAAAGCCTTGGAATAGGAGAGGTAACCGCAAAAGCTTTTATTGCATTTATTGTTGTAAGTTTTGCACTTACAAGTTTAGATAGTGCCACTCGACTTTTGCGCTATAATATTGAAGAAATTTTTGGCTTCACAAAAGGCTTACCCCGCAAGCTACTTGAAAACCGATATATTTCTTCCACGCTTGCTGTTTTAGCGATTGGTTTTTTTGCTTATTATGAAGTGAACGGTAAGCCGGCAGGATTAGCTTTGTGGCAACTTTTTGGTACAACCAATCAGTTATTAGGAGCACTCGCTCTTTTAGCAGCAAGTGTATATTTATACAGTCGTGGAAAAAATCCACTTTATACGCTAATTCCGATGTTGTTTTTGTTAATCGCTACCATTTTTGCCATGAGCAAGCAGTGGTGGAAATTTGCTCATACAGATGGAGCTACGGCACTCTTTTTTATTACGAGCATTTTACTTATTATGACCCTTTGGCTCATTGTTGAAGCCATTATCTCCATTTCCACATACCGTCATAAAAAAGTAGAAAGCTTAGATATTTTATAAAGTTCTACTATAACAGAAACATGGGGCACTCCTCCATATCCATGCGCTCCTCTGCAACGAACATAGTTACGTGTATGTGTTTTTGTGAAAGGTAAGCGCTGAATCTTACCCTACCGAAAAAAATTGCCCATATTATGTCGGATTATAGTCATTTTTTATCTAATTTTGAAATTTTATTCAAAGTAATGTCTCTTTTTTTGAAAAAATTATACCCCTTTTGGTATTATATAACAAACACCTTTCAAGGAGGAAACCATGTCTAAAATTTTTGAACAATACCGCAAAGAAACCAAAAGTAAGCATCCAAGCAATGCTAAAAATAACCGCAAAAGAGCTACTTTCAAGATCAAAGTGGCTCGCTACGCGTACCTGCAAAAAGAAATTTATGAAAAAAAGCGCAAACGGAAGATGAAGGATAATTCACCTTATGTTCCGAAATCACGGTCCAGTGTATCTTTAC
>RFJE01000038.1 GCA_003695005.1 Candidatus Hydrogenedentota bacterium
AAGAGGAACCTCCATTTGATACAGACAAGCTAGATGATTCAGATAGTAGGAATTCTCATCAATCAAAAGAAGAAACTTCTACAAACATGACAGTCATAGAGAATGGAACTAAAGACATATCAACCTATTCTCTTACAGAAACAGAGTTCAACGAATTGCGTGATATATACAAACGTTTAGGGGCTTTACTAAAGTCCATAGAAAAGAGCTCATAATTTCGTAACTTTATTTTTATTGTGAGCACAAAAGGAACATGGGTTTTCGATCATCCTTTGCTTATGCTATTTTGATCATTTTATTTTCTTGTTCTCGGGCAAACACAGTAAGGCTGACAGGTTCAAGTACTTTAATGCCACCTATCGCCGATATTGCAAAGCTATATGAAAAAAAATATTCTGTGCAAGTTCGTGTCGAAAGTGGTGGCAGTGGTCGCGGCTTGCGTGATGCTCGCAAAGGAGTCGGAATCATTGGTATGGTCTCTCGCGATCTTTCGAGCAAAGAAAAAAACGACTTACAATACGAAGTTGTTGCTAAAGATGCATTAGCCATCATTGTCCATCAAGATAATCCTGTAGAAAATTTCTCTTTAGATACTCTTAAAAAAATTTATACAGGGCAAATCAATAAGTGGAGTAAATTTAAGATTCCCCTTGGAAAAATAATTCGAGTGCACAAAGCAGAAGGTCGTGCCACTTTAGAAGTATTTTTGCAAGCATTGAAGTTAGAAAATAAAGAAATCAAACCGGATTTAATTGCAGGAGAAAACCAGGAAGTTATTAAAACAGTTAGTTCTCATAAAAATGCAATTGGCTATGTTTCTTTTGGAGCAGCCACCGAAGAAATCAAACAAGGAGCTGCGATTCGCATTGTGAAAGTCAATGGCACCCAGCCTTCAGAAAAAACCATCTTAAACGAAAAATATCCTATTCGTCGTTCTTTAGTTCTTGTTTGGAAAGATCCCCTTTCAACAAACGCAAAACAATTTTTAAAGTTTGTATTTTCCAAAGAAGCGGGTAAGATTTTCCAAAGGCATGGTTTCATACCAACCTTACTAAAATGATAAGTCGTCTTCTTAAAGGGTTATCGTATTTTTCAGCCATTATCATCCTTGTTATTTTTGCCGGCATGGTCTTTTTTTTAATGAGTGGTGCTTGGCCTGCTATGAAGCATCTTTCTTTTACGCAATGGTTACTAGGCAGCACCTGGCTACCATCTGCTGGCCAGTATTCCCTTTTACCAATGATACTAACTTCCATTGTACTAGGCTTTGGATCACTTTTGCTATGCATGGTTTTTTCTATTATCGTTTCCATTTTATTTTCGCAGTATACATCACCTTTTTGGAAAAAGAAAATGTATTCCCTTTTAAAAATTTTAGCCGCTATTCCTTCGGTTGTTTATGGTTTATGGGGGTTGGAACATCTGCTACCCGTACTATCCATATTTCATGATCCTGCTCATGGTTATTTAGTAGGAATCATGGTACTCACCGTTATGACGGTACCATCTGCCATTTTAATTTTAATTTCTAGTTTTGATAGCATACCTCAAAAAATTTGGGACGAAGCCGCTTCGCTTGGGATGAGTAAAATTGCAACTTTTATGGCTGTCATTTGGCCACGAAGTTTTTCTGCCATGAAAGCAGCAGGAGTGATATCCTTTTTACGAGCAATTGGAGAAACCATTGCTGTAATGCTTGTAACAGGAAATATTGTTCAGTTTCCGACACATCCTTTTTTACCTGTACGTGCTTTAACAGCGAACATTGCATTAGGGATGGGATTTGCCACAGAGTTACATCGTTCTGTTTTGTTTTTATCCGCAGCGCTACTTATGATCTTTGTTTTTCTTTTTATGTATTATTTAGAAAAGCTCATGGGGAGAAAAAATGCATAGGAGAGATTTGTTATTTTTACTCGTGGCATTAATTGTGATTGTTCCTTTTGTTCTAGGACCATTGCTTTGGCTAGTAAAAATTTTTTTAACAGGAATTTCTGAACTTCATTTTGATTTCTTATTTGCGCTGCCGGAAAATGCTGGAAGAGAGGGGGGCATTTTCCCGATGATTGTTTCTACATTTTACATTATTGCTCTTTGCTTATTGTTTTGCATTCCACTTGGTTTTCTTGTTGTTTACTTTTTATTGCATAATGAAATGGAAAATAAATATACTTTCTGGGATTCGTGGATACGTTATGCAATGGCTTCTTTTGGATCAGCACCAAGCATTGTCTTTGGACTTTTAGGCGTGGCAATTTTTGCTGACTTTTTTGGGTTTGGAGTCAGTATTTTAAGTGGTGCTTTGACTCTTTCGGTTATGGTACTGCCTTATTTTGTTTCTGGATCGCTGAGTGCGTTTCAAAAAGCAAATCATATACATGGGTTGGCAGCCAAAAGTAGTGGTTTGCAATATTCAAGTATTTTCTTTAAGATACTGTTTCCCGCGGCTATCTCTGGAATTTGGGCTTCGTTTTTTGTTGCTCTAACGCGTGCATTAGCGGAGACTGCTGCGCTATTGTTTACATCAGGATATGCTTTAAATGTACCAAAAAGTATTTTTGACTCTGGTCGGGCATTGTCTGTACATATTTTTGATTTAGCCTTTCAAGTTCCAGGTGGCAGTGCAAAAGCATATGCTTCCGCCTCTGTTTTAGTTGTCATCATTATTTTTATGAATGTACTAGCAAAAATTTTCCAAAAGGGAGTTTCTTTTGGGTCATAAACCATTGTTACAAGTAGAGAGTTTAAGC
>RFJE01000363.1 GCA_003695005.1 Candidatus Hydrogenedentota bacterium
GATACATTATTTTTAATGAGTTGCATGCCTGAGAAAAAATTTTCCGCTTTTTTATGGAAAGAAAACACTCTTAAGTGTAAAAAATAAAAGAAGCCCTTCACCAAAATTTTCTTTGGTGAAGGGCTAATCAATCGGGAATTACATTCCCATATCCATTCCGCCCATGCCACCTGCACCAGGCATTGGATTTTCTTTTTCAGGTTTATCAGTAATTAAGCATTCAGTGGTTAGTAAGAGTCCCGCAATGGAAGCTGCATTTTGCAATGCACTTCTTGTTACTTTTGCGGGGTCAATAATCCCTGCTTGGAATAAGTCTTCCCAATCAAGGGTGAACGCGTTAAAGCCTATATTCCCACTTTCTGTCTTAGCTCGCTGTACAATGAGCGATCCTTCAACACCAGAGTTCGTTGCAATTTGGCGCATTGGCTCTTCAAGTGCCCGCAATATAATGTTGACTCCAGTTTGTTGATCGCCTTCAAGCTTAACTTTTGAAACCGCTTCAATACTCTTAATGAGCGCTAGCCCGCCACCAGGCACAATGCCTTCTTCAACAGCACTTCGTGTTGCCGATAGTGCGTCTTCCACGCGAGCTTTCTTTTCTTTCATTTCGACTTCTGTGGCAGCGCCGACGTTAATCACCGCAACACCACCAGCTAATTTCGCTAGCCGCTCTTGTAATTTTTCGCGGTCATAGTCAGAAGTGGTATCTTCAATTTGCTTTTTAATTTGCTTAATGCGAGCTTGGATATCGGATTCTTTACCAGCCCCTTTAATGATGGTAGTATTTTCTTTATCGACTACTACTTTTTCTGCTTTTCCAAGCATGTCTAATGTGGCATTTTCTAAGCGAAGCCCGACGTCTTCGGAAATCACTTGTCCACCTGTTAAGATGGCAATGTCTTCGAGCATAGCTTTTCTTCTATCGCCAAAACCAGGTGCTTTTACTGCCACAGCCACAATAGCTTTTCGCAGAGTGTTATAGACAATCGTAGCTAATGCTTCGCCTTCTAAATCTTCTGCAATAATTAAAATTGGCTTTCCGTTTTGTGCCACTTGGTTTAAAATAGGGGCAATATCTTTGACAGCAGAGATTTTTTTATCGTGAATTAAAATAAGCGGGTTTTCCAAAACCGCAGTCATATTATCGGGGTCAGTTACCATGTAAGAAGAAATGTACCCACGGTCGAATTGCATACCTTCTACGACATCGAGTGTGGTTTCAATAGACTTTGCTTCTTCGACTTGGATAACCCCGTCTTTACCAACTTTTTCCATTGCTTCGGCAATTAAATCACCAATTTCTTTGTCGTTGTTTGCCGAAATGGTAGCCACTTGAGCAATTTCTTTTTTATCCTGAACTTCTTTTGCAATGGACTTAATATGCTGAACAGCTGCATCGACCGCTGCATCAATACCGCGTTTTAAGTCCATTGGATTCGCACCTGCGGTAACATTTTTTAAGCCTTCACGTGCAATAGCTTGTGCTAAAATAGTAGCTGTGGTTGTACCATCACCTGCCACATCATTAGTTTTAGTAGCTACTTCTTTTACAAGTTGAGCTCCCATATTTTCAAAGGGGTCTTCTAGCTCCACTTCTTTTGCTACGGTAACCCCATCTTTTGTGATGGTTGGTGCTCCAAATTTTTTATCGATAACCACATTTCGTCCGCGTGGACCTAATGTAACCTTTACCGCATTTGCAAGCTTATCCACGCCTGCCATCATATTTGCTCTTGCAACTTCGTTATATTCTATCATCTTTGCCATAATCTACTCCTTTTTTGTGATTTGTTACTCAATGATTGCGAGTATATCTGCCTCGCGTACAATTAAGTACTCTTTACCGGCTTCTTTCACTTCCGTTCCGGAATACTTGCCATAAAGCACGGTTTGGCCTTCTTTTACTTGCAAAGGAATGGTTTTTCCGTCTTCGGTCACTTTTCCTGGACCTACGGCAACCACTTTTCCTTCATTTGGTTTTTCTTTGGCTGTATCGGGAATGTATATTTCCCCAATTTTTTCTTCTTTCTCGGTGACCGGCTCAATTAACACACGGTCTGCTAATGGTTTTATTGCCACATTGACCTCCTTATCAAATTTTTGGTTTCCTGCTATCGGACTCACAGCGAAAAAACTATCACTCTTTTTCGAACCCGATAGCACTCATTCCTTCTGAGTGCCAATATATACAATTTTTTCAAATCGGCAACTTTTTTTTCCATTTTAGGTAAAAAATATTTATTTTTGAGGGGGGACACCCCCCTGCCTCCGAATCCGCAGACGTTCGCGCAGATAAACAAAATTTTGTAATTTACAATAATAACATAAGAGTTCTATAAGCAGAAAACAATGTCCTTACTCCGTGCGGCCGTGCACTCACTGCGGGATTCTCCGGCACCCCCCGAAGCTTTCTGTCAAAAAAGGCAATCGTAAGAATGCGGGCATTTGCTGCTTATTTCGGTATAGTTACGCTGGTGTAATAGTTGCAATCTGCAAAATGTGTTCCTACAAAAGGTGAATAGACGTCGAAATGCCCGCGATGCCAGCAAGCACTACTCGAACTTTTCTGTGCAGAACATTCCCCCTCAGGCGAGTGATAACCCCTTACCCCTTTGCTTCGATGATCCGAAACAAGCTAGATTGATTTATTGAAGGGATATTGTTTTTTCCGACATAGTTTTCTGCGTCTAAAAGTCTTACTTCTTTTAATCCGGTTTTTTGCAATCTCTGAATAGCTTCATCTTCTGTTTTATATGTATAAACCACAGGAGATCCAACAAAGCGCGAAAGAGCATGCCGAAAAAATTCTACAATGCCGAATCGGGCGGATACTTCATCGAGATAAATATCAGCGATGATCGTATTATCGGCAAACGGTTTTACAAATTGTGCTATGTTTTTAAAGACTTTCTCTACTGTAGGTGTATCAAAATATCCAATTAAGCCTTCCATAACAATGGCAATGGACTTTTTTTTATCGAGCTTTTTTAAAAGGGATGATAGAGAGTACTCACCTTCGGTGTGCAATACATCAAGAATCGCTGTTTGCAAATTCGAAGGAGCATTTAAATTTCGCAAAAGTTTTGTTTTTCGATGATGCATTTTTGTTAAATCTGTTTCTATGTACGTAAGTTCTCGATACTGATGAGCAAAGCGATAGCCTCGAGGAGAAAAACCAGCTGCAATTTCTAGAATTATGGTATTTTTTTCGCCGTGTTGCTTTATAAATTCTTGCAATAAATAATCAATTAAACAATGTCTTTGCAGTAACGTTTTTTCGAGTGAAATACCAAGTGATTTTTGAATTATCCAGTCAAATGGCTGGAGAGCATGGAAAAAAAGTGAACCTTCCCAGGTATTTAAACCGTCTACCCCTAACTGGTTACGATACCAAACATAGCCAGTATAATGCGCCGTTGGAGAAATATTATCCGATTCATGACTCATTTAGCGACAACTTTTGTTAGCCATTCTAAAAGGCCTGTATAGTTTTCGGGAAGCAAACGAGATACAGCATCAATTACAATGGCATCGGGGCCTACTAAAATTCGATATTGCTTTTTAGCCACCCCATTTAAAATGATTTTAGCTGCTTCTTCAGCCGTGGTTCTAGCAATTTTATCAAACAATTCCACGGCGGTATTATGGTCTAGATCTTCTTCCCAGGCAGATTGGAATTTTGCATTTCGCACAATATTTGTACGAACACCACCCGGGTGGACACTGTGGATCATTAAATTTGTTCCGGCATATTCAGCACGCAAACTTTCGTTTAGCCCGCGCACCGCAAATTTTGCCGCATTATAGGCAGACTGAGTAGCCACCCCAATCATACCAAAAACAGAGGAAACATTTACAAGCGCTGCTTCCGGTCTTTTCTTTAAGTGGGGGATAAAAAATTTCGAACCATATACAACCCCCCAGAAATTAATATCCATTAACCAATGAAAATCCTCTAGAGATAAATCTTCAAATCGTCCGGATAACGCCACACCTGCATTATTAAAAACCATATCTACTTGCCCAAAGTTATCCACTACTTTATTAGCATATTTTTCAAAATCTTCCCTATTTGCAACATCTAGCTTATCAATTTCTACTTTCACAGGAAACTTTTTTAGCTCCTGCTCTACTTTTGTAAGCCCAACCTCATCAATATCCGACAAGGCTAAATTCGATCCTTTTTTCGCTAGCTCATGCGCTAAAGCACGTCCAATTCCGGATGCGGCTCCGGTAATTACTGCTGTTTTGCCTCGAAATGTCTTCATACTTCCGTAATTTTATTTAAAGAGAGCCTGACAAGGAAATTTGACTACACTTTCGGGTTTCTGCCATATAAGTAAACTCCTAGCATAATACCGGCAAAAGTAAAAAGCCCTGCTAGAGTTCCATAGCCAATTTGCGCTAATGCGGGCCCCGGGCAAGCACCTGTAAGAGCCCATCCCGCCCCCGCAATGAGCCCTCCAATAACGTGATACTTATCGGGCTTTGTAATGGATGTATCAATTTCTTCTTTTGTTAAAAGAGCTTTTATATTCAATTTTTTAATAAGTTGTACAAAAAGAAAAGACACAATGACAGCAACTCCAAGAACACCATATAAGTGGAAACTACGAAATAAAAACATGTCTCGGATAACGTCGTAATTCGAGACTCCAGAGTAAATAAGAACAAAACCAAATGCAATTCCTGCTAGTAAAAAAAAGGCTCGTATCACAAAGTACCTCCTACATAGTTAATGAGATAAGTTACAGCTGCACCCGCTAATAA
>RFJE01000364.1 GCA_003695005.1 Candidatus Hydrogenedentota bacterium
AAGAAAAAAATGTTGACGTTAAAGCTCTTTTTTTTACCTTTGAGCTAAAGGCTTTCAATGCAAACCAATGATTTCATTACGCAGGCAACAGTAATTTTTTCGCCCTCAGGAGATGTTCTATATGATTCAGGCTTAAAAGAGTGTAAGGTAAGCCCTAAAAAGAAAAAATTTACTCATATTCAAGATATTATGGCTTGTTTAGAAAGCAGAATCCCAGGGGCTATTCCGGAAAATTTATCGTTGAATAAACCAGGAGTGGTTTGGAGTGGGAATCTTTCCGATGGGACAAGTGTAAATTTAAAAACAACTTCTATTGAACTTGGGAACAATGAGTGTATCTTATTGCAAATTACTACATTGCCTAGCGAAGATCATTATATACGATCCTATAAAGAATTAGCAAAAGACTACAATACTCTTTTTTTAGCGTTGCCTTATGCAGCAGTCCTTTTGAGCTTATCAGGAAAAGTAATTCGAGCCAATGCAAAATTTTACTCATTATTTGGTTTAACAAAAAAGGGAAAGTCGTTAAAAATTTTTAAGAATTTAAGTCAACAAAACCAATACGATTTAGCAAATTTAATGGCAACATTATTAACAAGCAAAAAACGGATGGCTCAGCGTACTTTTCAGGTTTCGGGTGGTTCGAAAGATTTACTGCATATGGAAATTACCCTTATACTACTAAGAGATATTCAACATAATCCAAAATATTTTTGCCTTATTGTAAATGATTTAAGTCCTTTAATGCAAGCTTATTCTTCTCTAGAGGAAAGCAAAGAAAGATATCGGTTAGCTTTAGCTTCTTTAAATGATGGCATTTGGGAGTGGAATTTAGATAGTAATACGGTATATGTTTCCACAAGAAGTCGAGAAATTTTAGGTTTGCGAGATGATCACAACACAATTTCATTTCAACAATTTATACAATACTTTTCTAAAGAATCGAAGAAAAGACTAAAGGAAGCGTTGCTTGATTTTATACACCATTCTCAAAAAGATACTTTCGTTCAAGAGAGTGAAATTCCAACAGAAAGGGGGATGGTGTATGTAAAATTAACGGCAAAACGGCGAGTAGGTAGCAATAACATAGTTAAAGGTGTAGTAGGTTCCATAACAGATTTAACTTCTCAAAAAACGTATGCGCATTTATTAAATTATGCTGCTGAGTACGATAATCTGACGGGTTTACCGAACCGTGTGTATATTGTAAAAACCATTCACCAAAAGTTAGAAGAAATGCAAGCAAATCCGGATAAAAAAATAGCCATTCTTTTTTTTGATTTAGATCGCTTTAAAATTGTCAATGATAGTTTAGGTCATTTAGCAGGGGATAAGTTATTGCGAGCGGTATCCGAACGCATTAATACATTAGTAGGGAAAAAGGCAATTGGATCGCGAATTGGCGGAGATGAATTTTTATTAGTCGTTGATTCCATAAAAAGTAAAGAGCATGTGGAAACCTGGGCAAAAAAAGTTCTTAAACTTTTTAAAGAACCCTTTCATATTAGCGGATATGAGTTTTCCGTTACCCCGAGCATGGGGGTCGTCTATGTCAAAAATCCTAAGCAAAATCCGCAGACTTTGTTGCAGCAGGCGGACATTGCTATGTACGAAGCAAAAAGGACAGGTCGAGATAAATATGTTCTTTATGATGATGCTTTACATGAGAAAGTTTTGCTGCATGTTCAGATTGAGCAAACCATAGAAGATTTATTAAAACATGGCGGCTTTGAGCTTTATTTCCAACCAATGATTTCGCCTAAATCGGGTAAGCTTGTTTCTTGCGAGGCTTTAATTCGGTTTCAAGATGAGCTTTTAGAAGGGGTAAAACCATTTGAGTTAATTCTGGCAGCGGAAGAAAGCGGACAGATTGTAAAAATAGGACAGTGGATTCATGAGGAAACTTGCAAACAAATCAAGATGTTCCAAGCGCGTGGTTTAAAAGATTTAGTGATTTCAATCAATGTATCGACTTTAGAGTTTAGAGAAGTTGGATTTGCTACACGGTTTTTAAGCGTCTTAAGGAAAAATGGCATTAAGCCAAGGCAGGTAGAAATTGAAATTACCGAAACAGCACTTCTTGAGCATAATGATCAAACAGAACAAACCTTAAAAAAATTGCGTCGAGCAGGAATTCACATTTCCATTGATGATTTTGGAACAGGCTACTCTTCGATTGGTTATTTAACAAAGTATCCCATCTCAACCATTAAATTAGATAAAAGTTTTA
This sequence comes from Candidatus Hydrogenedentota bacterium, assembly GCA_003695005.1. GTDB lineage: Bacteria > Spirochaetota > Leptospiria > Turneriellales > J094 > J094. The sequence goes on from RFJE01000364.1 coordinate 2,234, forward strand.
TTGATCCATTACCCTATAATTTAAAACAATGTAATTTAGTCTCTGGTATTGTGCATCTTGCTCATAACATAGGGATTAAAGTAACTGCAGAGGGAGTCGAAAGTAAAGAGCAATTGGCCTTTTTAGCTTCGCTCGGAGTTGATAAAATCCAAGGGTACTACTATGCCAAGCCAATGAGTGCTAAAGCACTCATTGACAAGTACGGTAAAAGCCGTAACTCGGCGTAGTTTATTCTTCTAACAGGTCTTCTTCCCGTAATCTTTTGATTTTCCAATGTCCGTCTTTATCGATAAATTGCCATCTTTTACCATTGGAAAACTCTACAGTAGCACCTTCTTCGTCTTTAGTTTCCGACTTGACTTGTGCATCTTCAAATTCACCTAAAATGGCATCTGGATCTTCCTTTGTTGCAAAAAGCGTTTTTAAAACAATGTCGGCATTACAAGATTTAATTTCACCATTTTCCTTCATTTTTGTATATTCAGGAGTAATTGAGTCAGAAAGTTCTTCTAGTTTTTCTTCACGTTTTGTTTTATTTTTTATTTTCTTCGCTTTCTTTATTTGTTTAGCTAGCTTTTGGTACTTACTGCATAGCTTTTCTAAATCTTGCAACGCTTCCGGCGCTAAATATTTTTTAAATTCCTGAATTTGACCTGCTTTAATATTGCGAATATTTTCTTGGGCAACTTCTCTAGGAGATTCACCGCCTAGCCATACGAGAGGAACATACGTAATAATTACTTGAACTAAAAGTAAAATTAGTAAAAA
>RFJE01000365.1 GCA_003695005.1 Candidatus Hydrogenedentota bacterium
GTTCCTGATATGCCCACGCAAGAGGCAGGCTTGCGCGTGGTAAATAAATTTCCTTATCTGTCTGTCCTCTACAAGTGGGATGTTCCCCATGGCACTTCCAATATGCGGTTTGTTTGTTTAAGTGCAACAGGAGCAAGTTGTACAAATACATTGGATTCTCCACACGGATTTCAGGAAATTTGGTCATTAACTTCTTTGTATAGGATCGTAGAAGGTCCAGGTTCGAAAGATGTAAAATCTGCAAGTAGCGAAGATTGGCAGTATTATCCCGAACGAGCCATTAATTATTGGAGCCAATACTATAAGAATTACACATTGCAGGCAACCTCTTTTGCTTCGGTTTGGTCTGCGCAAAAATACTACTCTGGGGCAGTTAGCGGTTGTCTTGGTGGCAATACAAATACAATTTACCATGTAAAAGCAAACCATGGTACTCCTCATGTCCAGAGTTCCAGTGCTTGTGGGGGAAGTGGAGCTACAGTCAACCCACATCCAAATGGTGGCAATTTCGTAGATATCTTTACTCCAATGCCATTCGATAGCAGCGAAGAGGTGTGGGAATCCTTTGCTTCCTTTACATACGCCTATCCTTATGGTTCAGAAGGGAGACTACCTGGCAGCCTTTTATCAGGCAGCCAAGAAGTATATTATTTTGGGTACACCGGTACCGTCATGAGGTTTGCTGTTTTGTGGTGGAAACCACGGAGTTTTGTAGAGCCTACAAAATTAGGTTTAGGTATCGACTTTAATCGGGATGGGAAATACAGTCGCTCGAGCAACTTACAGGAAAGTGAAATCATATACTACCGGTATGCAGGTTCCACCGAGGATCCAGCTAATGGTTATCCAGGCAATGTAAGTTATGGGTCTACGACTGGAAGTGGTAGTTATTACTGTGAATGGGGTAAAATGCCATACCAAAAAAGCGAGAACTCTAGCCTTATGCCCTGTAAACCTTATGTGCTTTACCAAAATATTCGAATTGGAGAAAATGATGTGAGTTATCCCGAAGGTAGTGTCATCCCCTATCACTTTGCCTTTCTTGTACAAGATCAAGATCCAACAGCCCCGATTAGCAGGCATCCTGCGACGATGGATCCGGATAGCGAAATATACATGGGAACCGATATTAGTAAAAATAATTCTCCCGTAATGCAAAGTTGTGGCTATAACCAGTCTCCCCCTTGCTCTGTTACTCCTTTTGACCCGTGGTTTTTAATAAAGTATCGAAAACCACCAACACTAGAAGCTTACCCCGTTGTTAAAAATGGGGATAACTATTATCAATTTAAGGTAAAATATAGTAATCCATATAAAATACCACCTTCTTGTAGTGAAATTTCCACAGATACGAGCGGCTGTTCTGTGGGAAATGTGGGTCACTCTCACATATTAATTGACTTAAATGGAAATGGAATATACGAAGATAGCGAGCGGTTTAAAATGTCTGTACAGGATCCTACTCAGGATAAATCGGATTTTGACTCTTCTGGAGTCGTTGTGTTTTATTTTCCGAATCCCAATACAAATCCACAGGGATACCAAATAAAATTTGGCAACAAGGTGCAGTTAAAGTATGCGTTTGATTTTGCTGAATATAAATATGATGGCACAGGAAATGATCGTGGCTTAAAAGCCGACGAAATTACAGGTACGTTTAATTTAGATAAGCTAACAGAGCCCTTAGTCGTACGGAATAATTACCAGCACCCGGGAGAAAAAACAGGAGAGCCCGTAAAAATAATTGTTGGCAATCGTACAGCGGATGGTAAAATCATTAAGGGTAAGTATTCCGTTCGAATTTATTCTGCTTCTGGCCGTATGGTTTATGACGGAAATGGCCAATGGGTAGATCGTCCTTTAGAAACAGCGGATCAGGACATGCCGCTGATCTGGAACTTAAAGTCCAATGCAGGTAAAAAAGTAGGTTCCGGTGTATATTTGGTCATTATGGTTCGTGAAATTGAGGGCGAATACTTAGATCCTGTCACAAAGAAAATAGTCGTTGTAAGAGGAAAAGAACCTTTCCGTTGGGAGTAATCGACCTACATAGACATTTAGACGGTGCATTTCGTCCAGAAAGCTTGTATAAAGAAGCAAAAAGGCGAAATTTGCCGCAAGCGAAATTTAGTGAACAGGAATTTATACAGCACTGTCAAGTTTCTCCAACCTGTCATACTTTAACAGAGTTTTTAAATGTGTTTCACTTTTTCTATGACATTGCGCAAAACTTAGACTTTTTAGCAAAAGCTTCCTATGAAGTTGTGGAAGATTGTAAAAAAGATGGTTTAATTTATGCCGAGTTGCGGTTTGCTCCTCATCTGTTTATCAGTAATACGATAACTGTTGAAAATGTGTTAGATACAGTCTTAGAGGCTATCCGGAAAGCCTCGATAGAGAATCAAATTCCCATTCGGGTGATTGCCTGTGTAATGCGTGGTTCGCCTGTTTCTTATGTGGACGAGTTAGTAAAACTTTTCCCGCAATACCACAGTGAGGGACTTGTTGGTCTCGATTTAGCTGGTGACGAAAGCAAGTACCCAGGAGATGAGTATGCAACAGCTTTTGAAAAAGCAGCTGCCGAACAAATCCCGATTACTATTCATGCGGGGGAAGCCGCAGGTGCAGAATCGGTATGGCTGGCAATAGACAAATTAAAAGCAAAAAGAATTGGTCATGGAATTCACTCTATTTCGGATCATAAGCTTTTAAGCGTGCTTAAGGAAAAAAATATCACATTGGAAATTTGTTTAACAAGCAATGTACAAACAGGGGCTGTAAAAAGTTTAGCAGATCACCCGTTTCCAGAGTTTCTAAGACAAAATGTACCTGTTACTATAAACACAGACGACCCTTCTGTTTCTGGCATTACTTTATCGGGTGAGCTTGAACTTGCTCAAAAGCAGTTTCATTTAAATAAAGGCGACTTGCAAGCCTTGCAAAAACAAGCTGTCCAAGCCGCCTTTTGCGAACATTCCTTAAAACAGGATTTACTAGCAATTCTATCTGCTAGCTAGCATACGAAGCAATCGTTGCTTCCGATGCTGCTATTTCTCGATCGGCAAGTTTTAAAAACTCGTTTACTGCTAGTTCTTTTTCTTCTAAAATAGGATGATTCTTTGCTCGTGCAATATCTATTTGCTGTCCTAGCATTAATAGGCAAAACATATAAGAAAACATCCAAGCAAGCTCTTGCGAAAGTGCTTCGCGAACAGGCTTGTCGTAAGATTTATAGATTTCTACTTGCTTCTCAAGGCGCGCACGATAATCTTTCACTTTTGCTGCGATTCTCTCATCCTTTAAAAGCGCAATTTGCTCGTCGAGATAATCTCCCATAATGGAATTTTCCTTAACAGCATCTAGCACTCCCCCAATAATGGCAATTACCTGTAACTGAGATGTTCCTTCGTAAATGCTCGTAATACGAGCGTCCCTATATACCTTTGCAATTTCGTATTCTTCTGTATAGCCAACACCACCATGTACCTGCACCCCATCATAAGCTACTTTATTTGCCCACTCCGAAGCGGTTAGTTTCGATAGCGGTGTTAACAGTTTCGCAATTTTATCCCACTTCATGTACTCAGGGTTTTTTCGAAGCACTTTTTCGTCAATTCCCTCATGCCGAGCATTATTCATCATGCCTAAAGCTAAATCTACAACTTCAGAAGCGCGATAAATTAAAGCACGAGCTGCATGGACACGCGCTAAGCTTTCATTTAACATACGGCGAACAGGGGGAAGATTCTCAATGGTTACACCAAATTGCACACGCTGGGCAGCGTACTCTTTTGCCAAGGAGTAAGCTTGTTGCATAATCCCTAAGGATTGGCAAGCAATTCCCATGCGCGCTCCATTCATCATGTTAATGGCGTATTTTACTAGACCCGCACCTTCGTCTCCAATTAAATAACCCTTGCTATTATCATACTTTACTTCGCATGTGGCACTACAGTGAAGCCCCATTTTTTCTTCAATGCGAGAAATTTCTATATCGGAAGATTCCACCATAAAAAAGCTTAAACCAAAAGCGCCTTTTTTATCTAAACTGCGCGCAATTGTGAAAATAGCGGCTTTTGTATCTTCTCCAAAACCACAGCCTTGCGTAATAAAAATTTTTGTTCCATTTAACTTAAAAATACGCCCGTCTACTCTCTCGGCTTTTAATTGAGCATTTGTTAAATCCGAACCAATATCCGGCTCTGTTAATGCCATAGCTCCGAGCATTTCGCCCGATGCAAATTTAGGTAAATAAGTTTGCTTTAAATAATCATCCCCATAGTATTCAATCATTTCGGGCATGTTATAATATCCAACAATAATTCCTGTGGAAGCATCGGCACGTGCCATTAATTCGGAAATAGGCTGCCTTGCTGTTAAACCAAAATTTAATCCACCCCATTCACGAGGTAATGAATAACATAAAATTTGAGATTCTTTTAATTTCTGTATAAAGTTAACCTGAACTTCAGGTGGAATAACTTTTCCATTTTCAAATTTTAAACCTTGCTTATCCATTTCAAGAACATGAGGTGCTAACTCGCCTGCAATAATTTGTGCATAGGCATCATATACAGATTTGTAAAAGTCCACAGCCTCGTCTGTACTAGAAGGAGCGTACTCAAACTTTGCATCCTGTGTTTCTTGGTACTTTTTTGCATCTTCGAAGTCCCGCTCTATAACAGGAATTACTTTGTTCCAATTTACAAACTCATCTAATACAAACTGCAAATCTAAATTATCTTCATAATAATTTTTCATAACTCACCTCGCTTACTGTTTTACGCGTTGAAAATTATCGACGCATAGTCAAAAATGACACTTGCGTCATCGTGACAAGCTTCTTTTTATAAGAAAAAAGTTATAAGAAAAAAGCAGATTTGATAATGGCTTCTAGTTTTGCCTTGAGTTCCGGCTCAGCCATGTTTGTTTGCACGCAAGTTTGTACATATTCTTGTATATACGCTTCCGATGCTTTTTTTAGCGCATTTGTGCTTGCCTTCATCATTTGCATAACTTTTAGACAATCTGTTTCTTCTGCTTCAATCATTTTCTTAACTGCTTCAATTTGACCTTGAACCCTACTTAACCTATCGATAATCGCTTTTGACATACGGATACCCCTATTGTTATATACTAAGACTTGAATCCAATGTCAACTTTTTTCGGTTTACATTTTAGGAGCAAGTCCTATAAGAGTCTATATGGTAAATAGCGAAGGTTACTAGGCGACAAATTATGCAAGATTTTTGGAAAAAAATAATAAAAGTATTTCAACCTTATACAGAAGAGCAATTAAAACTTCGACCGGAATTCATAGATGAATTAAACCGTCTTGCGTATAAATTACAACGTCCAGCTGCCTTATTAAGTATGGTAGCCTGGCTTGGATTTGCTTTTAAAACAGACCCAGAACTTCACCCCGATTTTCATGAGCTTTTTTATGTGCGCATTGGTCTAACGGTGGCAGGTGCCATTGTATTGATTGCTACCTTTTTCCCAAAAATTCGTGGAAAAGGCTTAGGCTGGCTTCTTTTTCTAGGAAGTTATATTTACTTAACAACACCTGTGTTTACTGCGTACTTAGCAGAAGATGCTGCTTATATGTCTGGCTACATGTTAGTCCTTTTAATTGGAATTTTAATACCCTTGCCATTTCGTCACATTGCTATTTTTCTATCACTAAGCATTAGTTTATTTGTTGCTTCCTTTATTTATTTTCACATACCCTGGACTGCACAAGTGGAATACTCTGTGCAAAATTTGGGGATAGCCGTTTTTTTAGTCTTAATCTTTGGCTATTTTATGGATTATTATCGTTTTATGGGGTTTTACGATAGGCAAAGATTAAAGCAAGCCTACGAAGAATTAAGACAATACAACCAGCAAATCCAAAATGATTTAGACACAGCATCTGAAATCCAAAAAGGTATTTTGCCGGATTTACCACCTGTATGGAATGGGTATCGTTTTTCTTCCTGGTGGCAACCCATGGAAAAAGTATCTGGTGATTTTTTTGATTTAATTCCAATGCCCGGAGATTCGCTTGGCGTATTAGTTGCCGATGTTATGGGACACGGAATTCCAGCTGCTTTAGTTACTACTATGGCTAAAATTACTTTTCAAGAACAGTGTCGACGAAATACTCGCTTAGATGAAATTTTTTACCACGTAAACCGCGAACTCTGTGATAATGTACCAGGCCCCGAGTACTTAACAGCCTTTTTAATTAGACTAGAAAAAGATGGAACTGTTCACTATGCTAATGCATCTCATTGCAATGCATTGGTGTATCGATCTGCAACGCACA
>RFJE01000366.1 GCA_003695005.1 Candidatus Hydrogenedentota bacterium
ACTGGAATGTCACCCGCAACATATCGCAGGGAAAAACTCAATGCCAAGAAAAGGACAAAGAAAAATTGATTGGGATTACATCACAAAAAGCATGTTGGATCATTCCAATTACTTTGTGTTTGTACATAATCATTAATCCTTTAACAGCACTAGATAAAAAACCAAAATTACAAACTGCTCGTCTTTTTAATGGGATGGAGTTAGAAGGGGAGCTAATCCACAAAGACGACAAAAAAGTGGTTCTTCGTATCTATACTCTTAAAGTTCCGGAAGCTCTTATTCCATCCACTACAGAGAAGATACAACCGAAATCGAAAAAAGTATTTGGTAAAATTATACTCGAAGGGGGAGAGTCTATTTTTGCTTGGTATAAAGTAGCAAAGGATGGTTCGATTGCAATTTATTCCCACCGTTACTTAAAAGATGGGACAAAAATTAAAGCACAAGCCATTATCAATAAAAAACCACTCGATTTATACAATGTTACGATTGGAGGAAATCGGGTATTAAAAATGGCACTGATTCACAAGGATGCTTATTGGGAATTTACCCCTGCAGAATTTCATCTTAAAGATAGTACTTTTAAGCGTAGGGAAATTTTATTGCTAGGAGAGTCTTCAAATGAGTTGAATTTAAGGACGGCTACAGGAATCCTGCTTGGGTATGAAAAAGCCCCCCCTATCCTTGCTTCTGTTTACAGTGGAGGACTGGGTCTTTCCTTTTTTGTGAATACTGGAATTACTCCTCTTTTAAATTTACATACAGTTTACATTCATCTTGAAATTGGTGCTAACACTTTCCCTTCGAAATACGAAAACTACTCGCAAGCTTTTTTAACACGAGCAGGTCTTGGTATTGGTTATAAATATACTTTGCATGATAGTCTTTTGCTTACATACCAATTAGGCTTTTTAGTTCAATATCGTCATACTTATTTAGAATTTTCTAAATATAAGCAAAAGAAAACTTCCCTACATGGCGACATAGCCATGTCTTTAGATTTTACAATTTCTTTTTCTCATTTATACTTTGTCGGGATACAATCCGATGTGAATTATTTTCCCTCGGATAAGCCATATACTTCTTTCGGTATTTACTTGCGAACAGGTTTTTACTTTTTGTAAGTGTGCAACCCTTCCCTATTATTTTGGAGGGGGGACACCCCCCTGGCTCCGAATCCGCGGACGTTCGCGCAGACAAACAAAATTTTGTGGTTCACAATAATAGTTTTTGATTTCTATGAGAAAAGAGTAATGTCCTCTGTCCCGTCGGCCGTGTGCTCTCTGCGATCTCTCGCCTTTGTTTGCAAAAAGTTCCAGTTTGCTTGCGTGCAGTATGTTGGCACGCTTTGATATAAAAAAACTTGTTTTTTTCCCATAAAAAAAACGTCAATATATAGTATAAGATATGACACTTATAAATGTGGGGAAAAATACTGTGTATTGTTGGCGAGATTCAGAAAATACGTGGAATGAGGTTTCCTGCTTACCTCTTACTTTGTCAAGTTTACGCGAAGCAAGACTACGGATTCGGAAAGCTTGTAACCAAAATAATCTCGACGAGGTTTCTGCGTATGAGATTGAGCTTTTAGCCGAAGAATTATTGTCCAATGCATTATATGCCACATATACAAAAAATAAAGAGGAATTTGTTGTACTTCGCTGGAAATTAAATTCATCACAATTTATGATTATGATTTTAGACTATGGTGGGGGAATTCCAAAAGAAAACATACTTTCACCAAAAGAAAATACGAATCTGAAACCACAGGAAGGTTGTCTTCCCGATGGGCAAAAAAACATCATAAAAAAATTTACTCGTGCAGGAAGAGGACTCTCTATTATTGGAGGCATTGCCGAAAAGGTTGACGTGTTGTATCATTATCCGGACGGGGAATTTGGCTGCGAACGGCAAGATAAAGTTGCTGGGAGTGTAGTCATTGCAAGGTATAGGGTAAAAAATTGTCGCTCGTCCAAGAAAAGCCTGAACTGTTTAGCAAACTAGCCGGTATCTTACAAAGAAAAAGTTTTTCGGAAAAGGAATTCCCCTCTTATTTGCATATTCCCTTTCATTTAGACACTTTCCCTTTAGATGCTAAAAAAATAGCTCGACAGTATGGTTTTCAAAAAACTGTTTTAGAAATTGGTAGTGGCTGGGGAGAATTTACATTAGATCTAGCAAAACAAAATCCGGATTGGCTTATTGTCGCTACCGAGAAAAAAAAGCATCGGGTAAAAAGAACACTGCAAAATGCGCTTAAGCAAAATATTAAAAATATTCGCATGATGGTATTAGATGTTACCTGGTTTTTACAGGAAGTTTTTGCCCCCTCTAGTTTCGATTACGTCATTTTAAATTTTCCTGACCCCTGGCCAAAAAAAAGACACCATAAACACCGGATTATGTCGGAAAATTTTTTACTAGAACTTGCGCCCTTATGCACGAAAGCGGCTCTTTTAGAATTTGCTACTGACTATTGGCCTTATATGGAAAGAGTCCTAGAAATATTACAAAAGTCCGCGATTCAAAAAACATGGAGAAATGTACATGGGATGGGAGTGATCCTACCCGAATTAGCAAACCGTCCAAAAAGTTATTTTGAGCTTTTAAAAAAGGAAGAAGGGGAGCAACCTTATTTTTTACAACTTTTAAAAACTCAATGTTAAGCTAGCTAAAAAAGCATGTCTGATTTTTTGCTGGCTTGGCAAATAAGCTTCTTGTGGCAGAAAGAATCCATAACCTGTATAAAACAACAAGTCGTTTAACCAACGAAAAGCAAGCGAAATATCCGCCGCAAAACCAACATTCCGATTAGGCTCGGTTGCAAGTGGATCGGAAATTACGCCTTCGGCAATAGCTTTTAAATAGTAACGAACTTTCCATTCTAACGTAGTTTTACGCCAAATACTGTGACTTATGGCAAAGGGTAAAATGCGACTGCCGAAAGAAAAAATATGCAAATTGGAAAGTCGTGGTTTTAAAGCAAGGCCTGCGGCATAAGATCCAAAATAATAAAAGGAATGATCATCTCCATACTGGTTAGTGATAGCGGGAAGTAATACAGATGTTTTATCGGAATCTCCACTGCCAAAAGCATAGCCAAATAAAATAGCATGTTCCATTTTCCTTAAAAAAGACGTAAAATAATTAACATCCGCTCGAAAAGCAAAAGCGTTAATTTTATGAATTTCATTCCCGCGTACATTTTCAATGGGATTTACGACATTATACGTATTTCCCCCTTGGTAAATTCCTTCGATTCTTAAGAGTATATCAGGGTCATAGGCATAACCTTTTAGTCCAAAGGAAATGTAATAAGGATCATAGGAAATTTTTTGTTGAGCCGAGGATTTTTCCTGCACTAAATCAATACTGTATAGTAGGGCTCCAAAACCTCGCAGACCATAAAATGGTCGAGTTTCTGCATCACCAATAACAAACACTCGCTTGCCAGCATCGGTAATATTGGCATCAGGGGGTAAATTAGGACTTACATCATAAGGGTTAATGCCGCCACCACATCCTTGTAAACTTAAAGCACAGACTTTGCCATAATCCGCAGAATAAAGAGCCTGAGCAGTAAAACGTGCAAATGGATACACTAATGTATAGCGAACTCCATCAGCAAAATTAGAAAACAAGATACCCGAACCAATGTTTGAGTATAACCGACCCGCTTCTAAAACATATCCATCACCGGTTTGTTGGAAAGCTAAAAGCTCTAAAGATCCATTTTTTCGAGTTTGCTTTCCACTATTGGGAACTTTCGAAAACGCACTAATACTGAATTTCCCCCGCGTTAAGATAGAAAAGCTTTTGTAAGAGAAAAACATGTACGGCCGAAAAGTTCCTAAATATAAAAAGTTATCTAAGTTACTTTCATTATAGCCTATATTGCTTACAATTAAACCATACTGAAGGACAACTTCCTTAGATTCCGGTTGCTTTAAAATAGATGCTTCTTCATCTAACGGAATAGGTGTAATGGAACCCTGCGCGAAAATAGGAAAAAAGCCTAAAACAAGAAGCAATAGAGAAACTTTTATGAAAAGTCTAAAAAGAAAATTGAGTTTATTATACATGTTTCCTCGTCAGTTTACAGTTTTTCCACATCAATGGGTACTTTCTTCCCTCCTAAATCAAGAAAAAACCGCTCAATGGCACGGTCTTGAAACTCCTGGACATCCTGGTAGCTGCCAAAAGGAAGTTCTGCACTGTCGAATACCTGAGCTGCTTCTTGTTGACTCATACCTCGGTAAGTTAAGTTCGTACGAACCTCTTTTAATTTAGTAATATCTGGATAAAAAACTTTACCGTCGCTATCTACTTGTCCTCTGGCTCCTTCCGGAATCGTGTATAAGAAACCTAGTAAACTAAGCACTTCCGCCGAAGACTCAAGCAGTCGAATACGAGTTCCAAACTCAGGGTTATAAGTAACCTCTTCAATGGTGCCACGCACTCCGGCTACTGCGGACGGTGTTCGAACTCTAAAAATTCTTTTTTTCTTTTTCTCTCGAACTTTTGATAAGAGAACATAAATCCCGCCTCGTTTTAAATCGCTTAAAACATAGCTACTGTTTCCTTGTTGAATAAATTTCGTAAGAGAAACTAAAGTGGAACTTTTCACTGCCATTTTAGAACCATCAATAAACTCAACCACGGCTTTTGAATGAAAAAGCGTTTTTATTTTACTCTGCTTAAAAACAAAACTACCAATGCGTGCCGGTGTCCATTGTTTGTTATTTTGTACAAAGACTTGGCCTTTTAAGAATACAATTTTTCCAATCGGTGCAGCTGACAAACTATAGGCAAAAAGCAGAGAAAGTGCAATAGAACTTATTTTTTTCATGGAACACTCCTTGTATTTGTTTTTTTACTAGCAAAGGACTTTAAAGCATTTGGTGATTGGTTTCCCCGATAAAAAGCTTCTTTTTCGGCAGCCGTTTCTAAAATGCCAATAAGAGCTTCGCCACTTACAAAATTAAAATCGCCTTTCGAAGAACTCATAATTCCTAAAGCTTGCATATCGGCATGTGCATAGCGTCCCCATCCTGTTATCGAATACCACAACCCTTTTGGCAACTGAAAACTTCGGTGAAGCCATTGCGCTAAAGTAGCGCGTGTTAAGAAATCACTACTTTTTTGGTTTGAGTTATCAATATGTTGATCGCGCAGTACTTTTAAGCAACCTTGTGAACAGGTATACCCTTTATAAGAGGCAATAAAAAAAGCTGCTTCTTCTAAAGTTAACTTTTCTTTTTGAGAAAGTAAATCCCATTGATCGGGAACGGCATGCAGGAAAAGAGGGATAAAAACAAGGAAATACTTTTTCATTAAAATTTTCCCCCGTAAACATCAATTAAAATATCAGTCATTTCAGGAATAGTTGGACTATTTACACGATATAAATCAAACGTTCCATCTTTATCCGAGGAAAAGTAAATATGTCCTTTACTATCTACAAAGGGTGATTTTTCTTTCGCGCTTGTGTTTAAAATACTTAACAAGGCATTTTTTTTATTCGAAAGAACAAATAGCTCTAAGTCGTTATTACTTTCCCATATTAAAAGTTCTTCATCGGCTCCGTAGATTTGTAAACGATAGTAGGCAGTAGATAAAGGAACGTACGCACTTGCAAAGGTTTTTAACTCTAAAAGCGAACCAGAAGATTCGGGATGATCAAATGTTAGGGAATTTAAATCACCATTGGCATCAATTCCTGAATAAGCGGCACTTGCCATTTTTAGTTTGCCATAGTCCCAATCTAAAAGAAGTAAAACTAAATTCCCGCTTTTGGAAAAATAAATACCCACTGGCGTGGTTGCCACAGGATCGATATTAGCAGCATTGATTCGTGTACCGGAAGCACTTGTTTTAATAGCGCCATTGGCATCTATTGGTAAGATACAAACATTGACTCCGCCGACTAATGCTAAAAACAAATTGCCATTTGGATCTGTGATTCCAAAAAGACGGTCGGCAAAATTTTCCGGAGGGGTTGTAATTCCACAATATGTAGTCATCGAATTTACTTGAATATTCGTTCCACCACCATACTGAACATAATTCTGGTTTAGAAATTTCCCATCCTCTTGTAAAATTGCATGATGAATGTATGTAGTTCCTGTATCGGTATCTAAAAAATAAAAGTGTTTTCCTAACAATACAGGATAAGTTTCCGAATTTAGACTTGTCGATATATAC
>RFJE01000367.1 GCA_003695005.1 Candidatus Hydrogenedentota bacterium
AAAAGCAAAGGGTCTTTTTTTTCTTGCCTTTCTAAATACTGAATATACTGTTTTAACTTACGATACGCTGTATTTTGAATATTAGCTTTTTTTAACATAGGCAGCATTCTCGTAACAAAATTTAAATCTCGCAGATAAACAGAATCTTCCTTTTTAAAAAAAGGAGAGGCTATTTCTAACACATCCGGCGAAAGAACATGAACAGCAGGTTTTGAGATTTTCTCAACATTTTTTATGTGAAGTGACTTTGGTTTTTCTTTGCTTGTTATGGATGCTATTTTTAAACTTGCCTGTGCCAACATTTCGTGATAGCCTAGAAAGAAGTTTATTGGAAAAGGGAAAAAAAGCCATAAGCAAGCAAAAACCAAAATATTTTTTCGGGATTTCTTTTTTAGCAACCGGACAAGACTCATGCACCATAAAGCAGCTAAAAAGAGAAAGCCATTCATCCAATGAATGATTGGTAAAAGCAAAAAAGTAAATTTATTAAAATTGGCTAAATAAGCAGTCAAGATCCATATTGTCATAGCGGGGAAAAAGCCAATCCAAGAAGATATAGGCAATAAATAAGAGTATGAATCCGGATACGATAAAAAAACCATATCGCGAAATAAAATTGTATAATAATCGCTTAAAGAAAATCCGTGATACTTGAAAAAAGAATACAGGTTGTCGCCAATAGATGCGAACGGGATTTCATACGAAAAATAAAGCCCGATGCCTAAAATAAAAACAAATCCAAAGAACTTTTTATTCATCCATTTTAACAATACTCATGACGGTACGGCCACCACGAGTGTACACTACGGCATAATCGGGAATTTTTGATCCGGCATACACAACTGATCCTGCTTCAATCACCACATGATTGCCAATTTTTACATTATCTTCAATACGTACATCTTGCGCATCGGGATTTCCTTTAATATGCGTATAGTCTCCGATAAGAACATTTTCCCCAATTTGTGCTCCACTAATTTTTGTATAGTCGCCTACTTTACTATTTTCTCCTATGACACTACGTTTAATGAGAGAGTGAGTTCCAATCATAACATAATCTTCTAAATGCGAGTATAAAACGGAACTCATCATTTTAATTTTGTTTCGCTCACCAATATGGCTTTCCACTACGGTAGCATTTGGCCGCAGTACACTGTTTTTATGAATGACACTGTTCTTTACCTGCCCGCCATAAATTTTAACTCCTTGCATGGTGGCACTGTCAAACACACGGGCACCATTAGTAATGATATTTTCTGCGCCAATGGTACTGTGAGCTAACACCGCTCCACCAGCAAGGCCAATATCACAATTTTGTCCAATGATAGAATTTCCGCTAATAATTGTAGAAATTCTTAATTTAGAACCTTGCCCAATAGCAGCTTGTCTATCAATTTTAATAAGCCCTTGGTAGCCTTCAATATAAATATGGTTTTTCGTAAGTTCTAAGAGCTCATTATCATTTAAGTATTTCTGTGGCAGATTGACTTGCATGAATGTTCCCTATTAACTTTTCGTTGTATGTTACAAACACGAGATCCCCTTGTCGGACTTTATCTTGAGCGTCTGCCATCACTCGTAAATAGTTTTCTGTTAAAATTTCTGCTGTATTGTTTTCTAATTTTTCTACAATACCCCGCACTGTTATTCCTGCTGTCTTTTGTCGATACAATAAGTCCAGCTTATTTTTTAGTAAAATTATTTTAGAAACACGGTTACGGATTACATCCCCATGCAAGAGAGGAAATTCTTGCGGATTTTCTTTATGCATTTTTTCCACCGGTGTGTGACGGCGCATAGAAAAAGGAAAAACATGGATGTTAGCAAATTCTACTTCTTCGACGAGTGTGATTGTATCCTGAAAATCTTGTTCTGTTTCCGAAGGAAAGCCTACAATGATATCCGTGCCAATGTGAATGTTTGGGTTTTGTTTTTTAACAGCTCCTATTTTTTCCAAATAGCTTTTTGGCGTATAGCCTCTGCGCATTTTTCTTAATATATATTTTGAACCAGATTGCACAGGAACATGTAAAAAGTTTGCCATTTTAGGATGTGTTAAAATTTCTGCGAGCCTTTCGTTCACTTCCCCAGGCTCAATGGAACTTAACCGGATATAAAAATTTCCGGATAACTGCAGCAGGTGTTCGAGTAAGGAATAAATATCATGGTTTTCGCTGTGATACCAACCAATATTAACGCCAGTAATGACAAGTTCATGAAAACCGAGATCAATTAGGTTTTTTGCTTCGTCTAAAATATCGTAAAAGTTACGGGATCGGCCTTCCCCCCGTGCTTGTGGAATCTTACAATAACTACAAGTGCGGTTGCAGCCATCTTGAATTTTTAAGTAGGCTCTAGAAAAACCGTCTTTTTTCCGAATAGGATAGCCAAAAAAGCCGTCTTTAGAAGCCACCTTTCCTGCTAGGTTTTCCGGAATCAATGCTTTTTGATCATTCGGGATGACGGAAAAAACACCGGGTAATTTTTGTACATCTTGTGCATCGGTAGTTGCATAGCAACCAGTAACAATAATTTTTGCTTGCGGGTTTTCTCTCGCTAATCTTCGAATGATGGTTCGGCTTTTGGAATCGGCACGATTGGTTACAGTACAAGTATTAAAAATTATATATTCTGCATTGTTTAGATTTTCCGTAAAAGTAAAACCTTCTTGTTCCATACCTGCTGTTAATGCATCTGTCTCGTAACGGTTTAAGCGACATCCTGCATGAAATATGTAGAAGTTTCCTTTCATGTTGTACCTATCTTTACAAGTTTTCGCTGCGATCTAAATTTTTCTGAATAATATTTTGAAACTTCGTTGGAATATCTTTCGCTTGCAGTGCTTTTTTGTAATACTCAATGGATTTTTCTTTTAGCATCTCTCTTTTTTTCCCCGTGGAAGTTTTTGCCCAGATCTCGTATATAAAGCCAAGTAAGTTGAGTGTATAGACATGTTCGGGACGAATGGATAAAGCCCAGTTTGCTGCAAACTCGGCTTGTTCATATTCCTTTAAGCCTAAATGAGACCTTGCCTCTAATAATACACCTTCGAGTTGGTCTTTTGCTCTTGTTTTCTTGTCTTGGAATGCCGATTTCGATTTTTCTGCCCACTTTAATGCCGTGTGATACTGTCCACGGCGAAGCGCAATTCTTGCTAATACATTGTATAATTTGGCAGGAACTTTGGTATCATAATCCGGCAAGACACGGATTCCTTTTTCTGCAATTTTTTGTGCTTCGGAATATTTTCGCCAATCTAAATAAAAAAGAGATAAATCTACATAAATTCCTGCGTATTCGGGTTTTACAGAAAGCGCCCTTTTAAAGTGAATTTCGGCCGGCTCATAATGTCCTTGCCGCCAGTGATTATGAGCTGCTAAATACCGCAACTTAAAGTGATTCATATCGGATTTTATCACATGGCGGATAAAATTTAGCGACTCTTCGTACTTCCCAGCTTCAAAACTTTTTAGTGCCTTTTGGTAATTTTCTTCAATGACTTCCGGAGAAGCATTTTCGAGCTCTACCACAGAAAAAACAGGGTGATTCCATAAGAGTATAAGAGCACAAAGAAAGCATAAAAAAAAACGTGGCATAGGGTATTTTAATAGAATTTCACGTGGCGTAAAGTATTTTGCAAAGGTTGCGAAAGCAGAATTCCCAGCAATTCTCGATGAAGGGAAAAAGGCCTGCTCGGCGCAGTTCCGGACCCCGCACCAAATTGAAAATTTAGTGCGGGGGAGGACTGTTTGAGCACGAGCAGACCTTTTTTCCCTTTTTTGAATCTAGCATCAGCGATACGTCGTTTCGCCGTATCGCTGATGCTGTTTCCATTTAATTTTTCTCGACACTGTATTTCTTACTCAAAAGATAGAGTATGATTACCGGTACATTTACAGCTTTAATTACCCCGTTTCGATCTTCTGACGGAAGTGTGGATTTTGAGGCATTAAAAAATTTAATTGCCTTTCAAATAAAAGGTGGCGTAGAAGGGGTGGTTCCTTGTGGTACGACAGGGGAATCGCCGACTTTAACGCATAAAGAGCACCGAGAAGTTATTGCTAAAGTGGTAGAGTGGACAAAAGAAATCGATGCTGAAAAAATTGTAATTGCCGGCACAGGATCGAATAGTACATCCGAAGCCATTGAGCTAACACAGGCAGCGGGTAAAGACGGAGCTGATTATGCACTTGTTGTAAATCCTTACTATAACAAGCCAACGCAAGAAGGGTTGTACAAACATTTTATGAGTATTGCCGATGCTTCGGAAATCCCGCTTGTTTTGTATAATATTCCCGGGAGAACTGCTGTTAAGTTAGAGCGTGATACGATTGTAAAGTTAGCCAATCATCCGAATATTGTTGCTATTAAAGAAGCAACGGGTGATTTAAATTTTATGACAGATTTAGTTGCTCATTTACCAAAAGATTTTAGTTTGCTTTCTGGAGATGATAATTTACTGTTGCCGATATTATCCATAGGTGGTCGCGGGGTTATTAGTGTGATTTCCAATGTGTTTCCAAAGGAAACAAGTCAAATCACTCGTTTGTATATGGACGGAAACATACAGGAAGCACGGGAAAAGTTTTTTCAATTATTTCCTTTGTGTAAGGCAATGTTTATAGAGACAAATCCAATTCCTGTAAAATACGCTGCGTCTCTTACAGGGCTTTGCGAAAATGTTCTTCGCTTGCCAATGACCCCGCTTTCTAAAGATCATGAGTCAACATTGCGAAGCTTAATTCGGGAATTTTCGAACTAGGAGCAAAAAATGAGTGATTCAAAAATTCACTTTGGGATTGTAGGAGCCTATGGCCGCATGGGGCAAGCCATAGCTCGCTTATCTTTAGAAGAGGATGATTTAGAGCTTTCGGCTGCGTTTGAGCATGCGGCTCATTTAGGCATGGGAAAGCCATTTAGTATTGGTGCTAGACAAATGGATTTTGCTTTAGAAGAGCTTAACGATAGTACAATAAAAAATTTAGCAAAATATCCTGAAAAAGTTGTAGTTGATTTTTCGTTGCCTGCGGCTCTTACGAATACCGTCAAGGTTTGCGAACAAGCAAACGTTCCTTTAGTGATTGGTACTACTGGTTATAGCGAAGATCAATATAAGCATATATTAGAGGCTTCAAAGTCCATTCCAATTTTATTAGCAAGTAACATGTCGCTGGGGGTAAATTTACTGTTTGCACTTGTGCGGCAAGCTGCTGCGTCGTTACGTGGAAAAGGGTTTGATGCTGAAATTATGGAAGTCCATCATAAGCATAAAAAGGATGCCCCTTCGGGAACTGCAAAATCTTTAGAGCGAGAAATTATGGAAACAGGTTTTGCAAAAAAGCCAATTTATGGAAGAGAAGGAGAGGTGGGCGAAAGAACAGCGGAAGAAATTGGGGTCATGGCTCTTCGTGGTGGAGACGTTGTTGGCGATCACACTGTTTATTTTTTTGGAGAAGGAGAAAGACTAGAATTAAAGCACCAGGCACATAGTCGAGATACATTTGCACGGGGAGCTCTTGCTGCTGTCCGCTTTCTAGCTGGAAAAGATCCAAAGTTATATTCTATGGCCGATGTTTTAAATTTATGAGTGATACTTTTTTCATTGAAGGTGGCAAGCCACTTTCGGGCATTTTAACGCCTCAAGGCAATAAGAACGAAGCACTTCCTCTTCTATGTTGTGCTCTTTTAAATACCCAGGAAGTCCTTTTGCGCAATGTTCCGCGGATTGAGGATATTGAAAGAATGCTAACTTTAATTCGGGGGTTAGGGGCGCACATAGAAGAAATTTCGCCGCATGATTTAAAAATCACAGTTCCTGAGATCCAAACTACGGATCTCGATCCGGAACTCACTTCGGCTATTCGTGGTTCCGTTACTTTGCTAGCGCCGCTTTTAGCTCGAAAAGGAGAAGTATTCTTACCTCGTCCAGGTGGAGATAAAATTGGACGTCGCCGGATTGATACGCATTTAGATGCATTGGCTGCTTTAGGCGCTAAAGTAGAAGTGTTTCATCATGGATATCGTTTAACGACTTCCGGCTTTAAAGGGACAAACATTTTGCTAGACGAAGCTTCCGTTACAGGAACAGAAAATGCCATTATGGCAGCTGCCATCGCCGAAGGCATTACGGTTTTAGAAAATGCAGCCTCGGAGCCACATGTGCAAGGCTTATGCAATTTTTTGCAAAAACAGGGTGTTAAAATCGAAGGGGTTGGTAGTAATGTCTTAACAATCCATGGTTTAGGCAGTGTGGAAAAGCTAACCTCGGTGGATCATACGATTCAGCCGGATTATTTGGAAATTATTAGTTTTGTTTCGGCAGCCGTGGTTACGGGGGGAGAGCTTACCGTGCAAGGAGTCATTCCCAATCACTTAAGGATGATTCGGCACGTATTTTCTCGGCTTGGCATTGAGTGGAATTATACCAATGAAAACAATGAATATGCAAATTTAATTGTACCGGCTGACCAAAGTATGCAAGTCAAAACTGATGTTCACGGAGAAATCATTAAAATTGATGATGCACCTTGGCCTGCCTTTCCGGCAGATTTAATTTCGATTGCTTTAGTTACGGCTACCCAGTGCAAAGGAACAGTTTTAATGCACGAGAAACTTTTTGAAAGTCGGCTTTTTTTTACAGATAAGTTAATTGGGATGGGAGCTCGTTTAGTCTTATGTGATCCTCATCGTGTTGTGGTGATAGGACCGTCGAAACTTTTTGGAGCTAGAATGAGCTCACCCGATATCCGAGCAGGAATGGCACTCGTGATTGCAGCTCTTTGTGCCGAAGGCCAGTCTGAGATTCAAAATGTAATTCAAATTGATCGTGGTTATGAGAAAATTGATGAGCGTCTTCGTTCCCTTGGTGCTAAGATTGAACGAAAATGATTTGTTCCTTTGAATGTAGCTTTTGTAATGTTTTAAAAGTGAAAACAAGACTCAGCGATACGGCAAAAGGCCGTATCGCTGCGCAAGACTTTAATGGTTTTAATATCGCGAATAGTTGTTTTGGCGATAGTTTTTTTCTCTTCTAGGTCGAGCTTCGTTAACCACTAATGTACGGTTATTCATTTCCGATCCGTTTAAGTTAGCAATTGCGTTTTTTGCTTCTGCATCATTTTCCATTTCTACAAACCCGAACCCTCGAGACTTTCCTGTGTATTTATCCGTAATGATTCGTGCGGAACTTACCGTTCCAAAAGCCGAAAAAACATTGGATAATTCCGCTTCGGTGGCGGAATATGCTAAATTTCCTACATAAATATTCATTTTTTACCTCATATTCAATTATTGGCCTTTGTCAGTGACCCGCTAATTTTACTACAACTCTGTGAAAATAAACGAAATTCCCCCGACTCTTGACCTAAACCATCTAATAATAACGAGCTGTCTTGTCGAGGAGTTTTATGTTTTATCCTGCCATAAAGGTAACAAACATTTTCGTTTGACGTTGCATCTTGCTTTGGAAAACTGCCACTCGAAACTACCTCATAAAGGGGCAGTAGTTCAGTTGGTTAGAGCACCTGCCTGTCACGCAGGAAGTCGCGGGTTCGAGTCCCGTCTGCCCCGAAGTCTATTCTTCCATGAGTTGCATCTTTAAAAAGCGAACCATATTTGTCCATGCTCGTTTCCCTTCGGATGTAAGCCGAAAAAAATGTGGAATCCCATGAGGTAAGTAATCGTAGTAATTCACTTCTAAGTAATTACCAAGCTGTTTTTTTAGCTCATTTACTCTGGACTCGGGGCAAAAAGGATCTACATGTACAAAATGGCCTTGCACTTTTTGGCATATCTTTCGGGCATCCTCTTCCGGCATGCCACTTCCAACAACGCCAAAGCTATGGTGGAAAACAACGGGAGCTTTTACACCTTCTAAATATGCTGTATGGAGGACATACCCACCTGTGAGACACTGACCAATCACCCCGATTTTGTCCCCATTAACTTCTGGAATGGAACGAAAAAATTCTAAGATTTCTCGAATTTCTTTCATACCGGAATTATTTGCTTTATTGGATACAAAGTCCCATTGAAATAACATGCGCAAACAGTATTTTGCCATGCCTTCATCACTATAAAGATCTGGCAAAAGAACATGATATCCTTCTTGCGCTAGTAATTGAGCCGATTCTTTTAAAGTATCATTTACTCCCATAAGATCGGGCAGAAACAAAATACCTGGTCTAAATCCCGTTCCTGCCCGATAGTAATAAGCATTGATACTACGGTTTGATAATCGAATGCGCATGAATTTCTATCCTATTCAAGTACTTTTTTGGCACCCTCGTGAAATAAATCTTTGTTGATTTGGTAAAAACCTTGTGCATATTCTTTAGAGAAATTTTTCCATTTTGGATGCTTTTCTTTTAATTCATCGAGATGCTTAAAAACAGCATTGATGATTTTTTGCACCGAAGTAGAGGATAGCCCTTTATCCCCTAATAGCACCGAAGGAATAACTAATGTTTCCACTGCCTTAGGTTGCCATGGATAGGTTTTTGCTGGGATCGTAGAAGATCCATAGTGGAAAGATCCTAAGTTTAATTTTTCAAATTCTTCTTTTTTAATGGGTACTAAATGAATTTTTTTCTTTAAACTTGCAGGCAAGGATTCTAAAAGAGCAACGGGGGCACCAGCTGTTAAAATCATTGCGTCTA
Source organism: Candidatus Hydrogenedentota bacterium (assembly GCA_003695005.1). Classification (GTDB taxonomy): domain Bacteria; phylum Spirochaetota; class Leptospiria; order Turneriellales; family J094; genus J094. Next base: position 8,658 of record RFJE01000367.1, read on the forward strand.
TTTTGCCTTGTTTTAATTTGTCAATGGCTTCTGCAGCCGGAGCTTGGTCCACATTTACATCTAATATCTCAAATGCTTTAAATAAAATGCTAGCTGTCCCTTCGGATCCGGAGTTTTTAGGGCCAATATTTACTTTATGTCCCTTTAAATCAGAAACCTTTTTTATGCTTTTTTTCGCAATAATATGAACCTCTTCATTATAAAGAGGTAAAATGGCTCGGATTTTCTCTTTTAAGTCTAAATTAGCAAGAGTCATGCTTTCTAATAT
>RFJE01000368.1 GCA_003695005.1 Candidatus Hydrogenedentota bacterium
AAAAGTTACGAGATAAAAAACTAATGAAAAGATTGCGCTATGTCTTTTCGTTTCGCTTTCAAGAAGTTTACAATGGATTAAAAATTCAAGGGGAAGTGATTGATTTAAAAACAGGCATCCGCTTTGCGAAATTTACTCATTCTGCTTCGGGACGGGGTTTTTTAAGGGAGCTTGCTTTATATGCAGCCGATCAATTAGAGAAAGCATTGCCTTATACAGCAGAAGTTATCCGCGTTAAAAATGATAAAATTATTTTAAATGCCGGTAAAGCAGAAAACTACCAAAAGGGAGATCAAATTTCCATTACAACATTTTCGGGCGAAACATATCCGGCTCAAATTACAAAATCAGATTTTCATTTTAGCGAAGCAGAGCTAAAAACCCCCTATTTACTTTTAAAAATCCAAAAAGGGAATAAAGTGCAGCGAATCTCGTCGAAACGCCGAGATTCGCTGAATTCAAATAAATGAAGGGAAGGGCAAAAAGAATATACTAATTCCATGAATTTTTATTGGCCTTTTTGCAAATTTGTCGTTATTATATAATAAGATGGCTTTAACAAAACTTAAAAAACAATTATTGGCAATGGATTTTCAAGATGCCGACCATGAAACAGAAACAGAAGTCCCTGAAGAATTAGAAGTTTTAGCAGACTCACTAGAGCAAGCTCTTGAAATTGGTGCCACGGAATTACAAACTGATATTAGCAATTTAGATTACGAAATTTTACAAAAAGGAAATAAAGGTATATTAGGGGTTGGAAGGATTCCATATAAAGTCCGCATCCGTAAAATGGAAGAAGATAACCGATGGGCAGATTTAGAAGGAATGGATGTATCGCTAAATAAAGCAGGTGAGCAAGGAGAAGTTCAAGAAGAAATTGTACAAAATGAAAATGGAAGAGCTTTAGTAAAAATTTATAAATCGGGTGTATTCTTGAAAGTCATTCCACCGAAAGGAGATGGTCGTCCTGTGGATGTAGAATCTGCCATTGATAAGCTACATCGCAGTGGTGTAGTAAAATTTGATCGATCGCAAGTGGAAAAGGCAGTCAAGGAAGCCACGGGAGAGTTAGTCAAAGTAGCAGAATACACTCCGCGGCCGGATGCAGACTCTACTCTTACAGTAGAAATTGCACCGGATGAAATGTCCGCAACAGTAGTGATCTCGGCGCCGCGACCCGGTGGTCGGCATTTAACTGTCGAAGAAGTTATTGCAGCGTTAAAAGCTTCCGGCGTAGAGTATGGCTTTGATAAAGAAGCCATTGAAAAAGCATTAGATAATGAGCAATACGGAGTGCCAATTATTGCAGCAAAAGGAGACAAGCCTCAAGACGGAAAAGATGCATACATTGATTACAAAGTAAAAATTGATAAAAAGGTCGAGTTTAAAGAAGATGAATCTGGCCGCGTTGATTTCTTACAAAAAGATTTAGTCGAAAATGTTGTACAGGGTCAGGTGTTAGCCGAGCTCATTCCTGCGGAAAAAGGAAAACCTGGACGCACCATTAAAAACCGCATTATTCCTGCAAAAGATGGTAAACCGATGGAAATGAAGCCTGGCAAAGGTACTATTTTATCACAAGATGGTCGGCAAATTATTGCCGAGAAAAATGGACAAGTGGTTTTCCGCGGCGGTAAGCTCATGGTAGAGGAAGTCTACACGGTAACTGGGGACGTTGGACTCGATACAGGAAATATTATGTTTCTTGGATCCGTCGTTGTTCGTGGTTCGGTTACGGATAACATGAAAGTCAAAGCCGCGGGCAACATTGAAATTGGGGGGAATGTACAAAAAGCAGAATTAGAAGCAGAAGGTGATATTGTCATCCGACAAGGTGTGCAGGGACGAGATGGAGCAAGAATTGAAACCACAGGTGGCAGCATAACAGCAAAGTTTATCCAAAATGCTCATATCATTGCAGAAAAAGACTTATATGTATCCGAGGCAATTATGCATTCGAAAGTCGAAGTCGGGGGTAAAATTGTATTAGCAGGTAAACGAGCACAACTTGTTGGCGGGGAAGTCATGGCAGGCGAAGAAGTACGCTGTAAACAATTAGGGGCACAGGCATCAACCCCTACCCTCGTCGTAGTAGGAACGAATCCAAAAATTCTGCAGCAAATTAAGCAATTAGAAAAAATTAAAGCAGGTGCAGAAGAAAAGCTCACAAAAATTGAACAAAATGTACGCACTTTAAATCACCAAAAAATGACTCAAAAAGAAAGCTTTCCACCGGAAAAAGAAGAAATGCTTGTAAAAATGCTTTCAGCACAAGAGAAACTCAATGAGCGCTTAAAAGAAGCGGATAATGAAATTGCACAGCTGCGCGAGTACATGGCCATGTTAGCACAAAATGGGAAAGTGCATGTGGAGAAAACTCTGTATCCCGGAGTCACGATTGAGATTAACAATGCTCGCTTTGAGTGCAAAGACGAGTATAACCATGTAACTCTCATAGAAGAAAATGGCAATATTAAAATCGTGCCTTACGAAGAAGATAAAACAAAGCAAGACTGGCGTAAACGAAGGAGGAGGTAATGCCGGTAAAACCATTAGACTTACAAGTGAACATTAACAGTCTTGTAGAGGTGTCTCGATTAGAAGGAGATAGACATGCACGTGAAACTGACAGACAAAGGCATATAGACAAGCAAAATATACAAGATGCCATAAAGCAAGACCAAAGAGTCAATCAAAAAGAAGAAAGTGCCGAAACGGGTAAGCTATCCGACACAGAAAAACATTTTGGAGTAAAAACTGTTTTAGAAGATGAAGCTGACTTTTTAGAAGAACAAAATCGAAAAAGAAAGAAAACTTCAGATAAAAAACAAGAAACACAAAAAAAAACAAAACATGAAAAAAAGCCTTTGCAACAGGAAGAAGGCCATTTAGACATTATGGCTTAACTTATGAGCTTGTGCGCCAACATGAGGTTGGCGCAGAGACTCTTACGCTACCACAAAATCTGATTTACAGTTGTATTTTAATTTCGTATATGAC
>RFJE01000369.1 GCA_003695005.1 Candidatus Hydrogenedentota bacterium
TAAGGAAGAGACTCTTACGCTGAATCCAAGAAAAAAAGTATTGAATTTAAATTTGCCATGTTCTCCTTGTGGGAAAAAAATGTGCCCACGGAAAGATAAGCCATTAGAATGCTTAGAAGGAATCGAACCCGACGAGGTTCTTTTAGCGATGAAACAACTAGAAAAAAAAGTGTAGCCTAGATTATGTCTCGCCGATATTTTAAACATGGATGCTGTTGATCAGGTTGAACAAAAATGGGATAAGATTTCAGGCTATTTAGAAAAACTCGCTGCGGAGAATGAAAAATTAGAAAAAGAGATTATAGCGATGCGAGAACGTCGAAAAGCAAGAAAAGAAAAAATGGTTTATACACCAAAAAGTGATATTTCTTCTAAAGAACAGTCATACACCCCTGAAATTCGTTTAATGAAAAAAATTACTTCCGACAGCAAAAACTCACTAAAGAAAGTAAATGCAGAAATCCAAGGCCTTATTACCGATTTAGAAGAAATCAAAATCCAACGAAATTCATTAGAGAATAAAATAAAAAAAACAGCCCCTTATCTTTTTTAATATAAAGCATCCAAGTCTGGATATTTGGATAAGGGACTTTAGATTTGTTACTATTATTTTTTAGTTGTCTTTTTCTTGCTTGATTTTTTCTTTTTTGCTTTTTTCTTTTTTTCTTCTTCCTTGACTTTCGTGAGTTCGGAGTTTAATTTTTTTAATTCGGACTCCGCTTTTTTTAATTCCGCTTTTAGCTTAGTAATTTTTTGTTTTTTTCGATTAATTGCGGTCTGAACTTGTTTAACCGTTCTAGCCATTTTATCTCCTCTTAAAGTTTTTTTAGGCTCGTGGCAAGCACGAGGCCTTGCGGATAAATATTATATGGGAAATATTCTTTCAATAAAAATAAATTTTTCTTGCGAGAATATATCGCCTTTTCAGGCTGCGCTATGCAAAATCATGTACAATATCAGAATTTACATCTTATTAAGCATCCGTTAATTAAACATAAGATAAGTATATTGAGAAATAAGAATACTCCGAGCGGAATTTTTCGAAGGCTTGCAGAAGAGATCACAATGTTGATGATCTTTGAAGCTTTGCGCGATTTAGAAACAGAAGAAATTTCGATTGAGACACCATTGGAAAAAACAACGGGAGAACAAATTAAAGGGAAAAAACTCGTGGTAATGCCTGTGTTAAGAGCTGGGCTTGCCATGGTGCCTGCTATACTACAAGTGATTCCGAGTGCTAGAGTGGGGCACATTGGTTTAGCTCGTAATGAAGAAACCCTTCAGCCAGACTGTTATTATTTTAAAATCCCCCATTCTCCTGAGCAAAGAGAGTTTGTAGTCACAGATCCCATGTTGGCTACCGGAGGAAGTGCTGCCTTTGCCATCCGAAAACTAAAAGAGTCCGGAGCCCAAAAAATCCGGCTTATGAGTATTATTGGTGCTCCGGAAGGTGTTCAGAAATTGGAAAAAGAGCATCCCGATGTTCCTGTATTCTTAGCGCAACTCGATAGACAATTAAATGATAAAGGATACATCTTGCCTGGTTTAGGAGATGCCGGAGATCGGATGTTTGGTACTGTTGGGTAAATGGATTCCAATGCTGGTCATGACCAATTTTTCGTCGAACATTTTAAAAATTGGCAAAATGATTTTTTAGCCTTTGCGCTTAGCAGATTAAAACAAAAACATTTAGCCGAGGATGCCGTTCAAGATTTATTTATAAAGGCAAAGAAAAACCTTAACCAACTTCAAGATAAAACCAAATTAAAACCGTGGCTTATACGCACCTTATCTCATATATGTATGGACTATCACCGAAAAAAAAAGAAAGAAGTTTTGGTATCACCGGAAGACAAAATAAATTTTTTTGAAAAACTGCCGGATAACAGCAAGAATCATTCCGATAAAATAGAAAATGCCGAAATTGTAGAATCTATTTTAGATGCCATGTTAGAAATTGAACCCGAAGCCTACCGAGATGTAATTGTACTTTATTATTATCGGAACTTAAAAATAGAGGAAATTGCAGATATGCTAGAGGTAGAAATTGGCACAGTGAAATCTAGATTATCCCGTGGCCGTTCGAAGCTAAAAAAAGAGCTGGAAAAACATGGGATTCGTAAAGACACTTTGCAGAATTTAGATGCAATCCGCTTTTGGCCATTTCTATAAGGAGGTTTGGCTTAAGTTGCACCTAGCATTTTTTTGCCCTTCACCGAGAATTGCTGTGTCCATCCACTCAAAAAACCAGAAATTTGAATAGACAAGCTAACTTCGATTTTATGGATAGGCCATGCTTGCAGAGAAAAAAGAGAATTTGTGGAGATACGTTATTGAGCCAGGCGACAACCAGCTTGGTTTAATTAATACAGTACGATATCTAGAAAAAGAAAATGAAGAAATCGAACAAGCTAAAATTCCAAATCACATTGTGGAAATTGATTTAAAGGAATTGCAAAGTGTCAATTCCGAAATTATTGCTCAGTTTGTGAATTTGCAATCGACATTAGTCCAGACGGGGGGCAAGTTAAAACTTGTCAATGTAAACCCTGAATTAAAAAGTAGTTTTGATGTCGTAATGCTAGATAAAATAATTTTTATTCAGTATTTTGGATTTGACGAGAAACCAGACTCTTCCGAAGAATAAAGGTGCCATCAAAAATGGTCAATTCGGATTTTCTTATTGTAGCTTTAGATTTTCCGGATGCAGAAAGTGCTCTTACAATTGTTGATAATCTTGGAGAACAAGCTACGTTTTATAAAGTAGGAATGGAGTTATTTTTTGCTGATGGCAATACAGTCATTCGGCATTTACAAAATCGGGGGAAGAAAATTTTTTTAGATTTAAAGCTTCGAGATATTCCAGCTACTTTAGAGCGAAGTGTAAGAGTCATTGCCAACAAGTACAAGCCTGATTTTTTAACCGTATTTGCATTAGAAGATGGTGTAAAAGCAGCCGTTACAGGCAGCAACGGAAAAATGAAGATTCTAAATGTAACTGTGCTTACAAGTGAAGTCCGGAATAATGTAGCCGAAATTGTAAAACAAAAAGCTATTCTAACACAAAAAGCAGGCGGTGATGGTGTTGTGTGTTCGGGACTAGAGACAAAAATGCTTCGAGAATTTTTACCCCCCGATTTTACCATAGTAAATCCGGGTATTCGCTTAATCGGCAATCCCGCAAATGATCAAAAAAGGATTGTAACGCCAAAACAAGCTCTACTTGCCGGAGCAAGCCATATTGTGGTAGGTCGCCCCATTACTCGATCCGAAAATCCTAAAGAAGTTTTTGAAAGTATTTTAGCTTCGCTTTCGGAGTCTTAAAACGTCTTACGCTCAATATCTTTTCCGGTAAGTCGTTTATGATAGCCTGCAAGGATGTCATGGAAACCAATGGTGCCTAATAGGTTTCGGTTTTCATCTACCACAGGCACACAATCTAAATCAAAATTCAACATGGTTTCTAAAGCTTTTGATAAAGAATCGTTATAAACAATGATAGGTGAATTAGGAAGCAGTAAATCTTGTGCTTTTACTTTTTGTTTTAACAGAGATCGTTTTTGCTCACGACCAATTCCAGCCAAACTTACAATCCCAATGTATTTTCCACTTGAGTCTATAACAGGAAATGTATATCGATTTAGACGCGACATCTGTCTTAAAATACTTCGAAAACTTGTATCCGGCGTTAAAATTCCTTCTTGCTGAAACTGTTTTACCGACTCTTGTAAGGTAAAATTTCGCATGAGCTTTGCTGTAATATCCCATGTATGAGCAGGACTTTCAAATTTATTTAGTTTTTGATTATCATATAAACTAAACTTATGACAAAGAATCATGCTGATGACGGCGACTGTAATTAGAGGTGCTAATAAGACATAGCTACCTGTCATTTCTGTAACCATGATTACACTGGCTATCGGAGCATTAGCCACACCCGCAAAAAAGCTAGCCATTCCAACAGGAATAAACGGAATATAGGAGCTTGTAATCGATGGGAAATAAATTTGACCAAATAAACCCACAGCTGCCCCTAAACAGCCTCCAATAAAAAGGGATGGTACTAACAATCCACCTGATCCCCCGGATCCAATCGTAAAGCTTGTGGTAACAATTTTAGCTACGGCAACTAAAAGCAAAAAGAGCATTAAAGCATGCTGGGAGCTATGATTTCGTAATAATAAATTTGATAAGGGACTATGAGATATTAAGTTCTCTCCACTCATTAACTTTTGTAAAAACCCGAGTCCACTTCCTAAACTTTCGTGAACAAAAAAACCAACAATGGCTACTA
>RFJE01000370.1 GCA_003695005.1 Candidatus Hydrogenedentota bacterium
AGGATAGGCTTTTCCTGGAATAAAATAACCAAAACCATAATACAAGTTAAGCTCCGAAGTAATTTTATAAATCAAGGAAACATCAAATGCTGAACCTACATCTTTATTTTTCTCCGTAGCTAATGGATCGGATATTACCCCTTCGGCAATTACTTTTTTATACAAGCTATACTTAAAGACAAGAATTACATCACGAAAATCATACGTCCATTGGAATGGCTTTAAACTAAAACCAAAGCGCATAATTTGCAAGTTCGAGAGCTCTGGTTTTAAAGCCAGTCCTGCCGAATATACTCCAAAATAATAAAAACTTGTATCTTTACCACTTTTATCTTGCGCAGAAGCACTCGATAAAGAAGCTCTATCCTTATCACCACTTCCCATGGCGTACTGAGCAATTAAAGTTGGCAAGATTTCATCTTTGAGTACTGGTAATGTATATTTTACTTCGCTTTGCATAGCCCATGCAGCTATATTAATTTCCTCACTTCCTTTAAAAGTTCCGCCTTTTTTAGGATGTGTTTTCCCCCCTAAGTAGTATCCTTCGACAGCATAACGTAAGTCCGGAAGTATAATAAATCCTCGCAAACCGCCACCTGCATACCAGGGATTATAGGCATATTTTTGTCCTGTGGAAGGATCTTTAATTAAATCTTTGCTGTATAAGCCTAATACATACAATCTAGTTCCAAACAATGCAGGAGAAGTTAAAGAAATTGTGCCAAAAGCTCTTTTGCCTGCACTTTTTGGCTTTGTATCGGCGGAGACATTTGGAATAATATCATAAGGATTGGCTTCCGTAGTACATCCTTGTAAACTAAGGGCACAAGCTTTATCATATTCGGCAGAATATAGCCCCGCCACTTTTGCTTGAAAGTAAGGATGTAAAAAACTATATTCTACACCATCGGCATAATTCGAAAATAATACTCCTTTCCCTAATCTATGAAAAAAACGACCTACCTGCACGCGATGTCGTCCGAAATTTAACCTTCCTTGTAAAACCTCTAAAGCTCCTACCGTAGAAGTTTGTTTTCCTGTATTTGGTTTTTTTTGGTAATGCTTTAAAGTCATTTTACCACGAGCCATAAACTCATGAGTCTCATTTAGTATGTACCTTAAATATGGCCGGTAAAAGCCAATATATAAATTATTTTTTAAGGTAGAGTCTACATAATATGTATTCGAAGCTGTCAGTCCACCATCTAAGATATGTTTATTGACAATATCATGGTCAATTTCTAGTGGTTTTAATTCCGATAAAGGAACAAACTCATCCCCTTGCTCCTCTTGCTGAATTTGCTCCACCTCTGTGGATTGTATATTTTGAGCAGATATTGACCCTACTGCTAAAACAACAATAGACGCAAACAGTGCTACACGATGGATCAGTTTTATCATGAGACTCTCCTTATATTAAATTCGTTTATAATTTTTCAAAATCAACCGTTTCTATATCAAAGATAAAAAACTGTTCTAAAGCTGCATCTTGTAAGAAGAAAAAGTCATTTGGCGATCCACCAAACATAGGATCAAAAGCATCCATCATAAAATCTCTTTCTCCTTCTCCCATAGACGGATCGGTTAAAAACACATTACTACTTTGCTCTGCCATTTGATCCGGAAATACCATTTCCCCAGAAGGTGGAGCTTGTGCTGTACCCCCTTGCGGCACCTCTGTTTGTATTCCAAATTGGTTAATCACTTGCGCCGACGATTCTAACAATTGGACTTGCGTGCCTCGATCCGGTGTAAAGCTTACATCTTGAATGGTTCCTCGGACACCGGCTACAGCAGTTGGCGTACGGACACGGAAAAAATTCTTTTGTTTTCCTCTAATCTTCGACACCATAGCAGTTACTCCACCTAGCCGTAAATTTACATCTGTTGCTGTTCCAAAAGATCCTTTTACAAATTTTGCAAAACTCATCACTGTAGAGGGCTTAATGAGTAAGCGCGATCCCGTGTTTAATTTTACCACAGCTTTTGATTTAAATCCAGTGTTAATTTGTGTTTTATCGGTTACCACCATTCCCGGCTTTGCTTTTTGCCAAGTTCCACCCGGGGTTTTAATTTGCACTTTACCAATGGCTAAAGCAACTTTTCCAATTTCTTTTGCACTTAAACTTAATGTAAACGCAATTCCAATAAGCATACTTACTAATTTTTTCATCCCTTCCTCCTATTCCTTTTTATTGCTTTTTAAACTTTCATCACTATTCGATAAGTCATTATTTCCAGTTTTACTCTCGTCAAGACTTTTTTCTTGGCTGCTTTTTTGTTCTTCCTTCACTTCCGGAATTTCTTCTTCTATATGGTTCCTCTTTTTTTCCACTTCTAATGCAGCATTAAAAACCCCAATGAGTTGACTACCACTCAGCTTGCTCCATTGGCTATAAAACGGCTTCATGATTCCCGCATCCTGGATATCTCGTAAGGCATAACGCTCCCAACCTGTTAGCCAATACCAAAATCCTTCTTTTAACTTTAGCGTTTTTAACAGCACTTTCGAAACAAAACCTCGTTGTGCAGGTGCAGAAAGATCCTCTTCTGCAATGGCTAACCCTGTTAGTCGAACAAAATCTCCAATCCGCTCGGAAACATTTGCTTCTGCTTTGTATTTTCCTTTTTGCATTAAGGTTAAATCGACCACATCTTGCACTGTTGCCACTTTTCTATCTAAAATTTCTCGATATCGTTCCATCTCGGTCTGTGCATTTAAAATGGACGTAAGAAAGGAAAGAACCAAGAAAAACCTTATCTTTTTCAGCATGATACTACTACGACGAACAAATAGCCATGCTGTCAACAAAAAAATGTTTCCAATGTTCGATTGATTTCAGCGAGAATTGCCGGATTGAGCCTGAGCGAGACAAGGATGTTCCCGTCAAGCCTTAAGCCTCGCTTACATTCACATGATAAATCTACTTGACAGAACATCTTTTTGTTCAACTGTCTACTTAATGAAACGAGTTACAATAACTCTTTTCGTATTGCACTTAACAAGTTTTTTTGTACTACCATTAGAAAAATCTGTCCCGCGTCGAGTTGTGTTATTAAACTTTGTAAATTTAAAACAACAGCAGGAAATAGATTATTTATCTATTAGTATTCC
>RFJE01000371.1 GCA_003695005.1 Candidatus Hydrogenedentota bacterium
GTCTACTGTCCATAAATGGAAGGGAAAGTATATAAATCTTTTCTGCTTCCTGCTTGCTTTTTTCCTTTATTTTTGTAATTGCTTGTGTTATAGAAAAAGTAGAAATTTTTTCTTGATGAGTTGCACTTAAGAAAGCGGATCGTTTTTTATGTGCTTCATTTACAAAAAGATGCATTGTTTTGTGATTCCACTGCCAAGATAAAACACCACTTTGTGCTAAAAAAACTTCCCACTCATGCTTGCTTAATTCCCTTAAAGCGGGAACTTGCTTGTTTGTAAAATGAATTTGTTCCGGTTTTTTTTTTTTTTTTATTCTTTCTCCTTTTGAATAAAGGCTACCTTTTACTGGATTTTTTTTCGAGCTTTGTTTGCGGATAAAATATGTTAAAATTTCGTTTAGTTCCTCGTTTGTTTCAAACCAATTTTGGATTACAATGGGTTTCGCTGTTTGGATTTTCGTCTGATGAATTTTTTGTTTTGTAAACACAAGAGATGGCTTTTTACGTCGTAAAATTTCTAGCTTTTGTTTTTGCCATGCATATTCATCTGCTACAATATAATAATCCGGCTCTTTGCTAATTTGCGAAATTTTAGCAAGCGGGTTTATAGATAAATTTCGCAGCATTACGAAAACAAATGGCGTATATTTAGAATACAGTACTTTGCCAACAGGTAGGCCTTTTTCTACGGAAAGTAAAAAACCTAGTTTATTGACTAACAGATTTTTATCAGAATTTTGTATTTGAAAACTTCCAGAATAAAGACCAGCTTTTATGTTTTTCAGGGTAAAACGGATTTCAAAGTGGCCATTTATTTTTTTTTGCTTAACCTTTTTCTTTTGTAAAAAAAGAGTGATCGTGTTTGTTTTTGGAATAAAGCCTCTAGCTACTAATTCACATGGTTGTTTTTCGTAGCAAATTTCGGGGACTTCCCCATCAAAAATGCCTTCTGGTTTTGTAGAGAAAGGAAGACGAATAGCATGATTCAAAACTCTTAAGTCTGCCTGATGCGTTAAAAAAATTGCATTTGATTGATTCTGTCCCTTTTTTTCGACGGGCAAATTACCATAATATTGTTTTATTTCTTCTATGGCCTTTTCAATCGCGGAATGATTTACGTACTGCATTGCCTTTTCTGTATTTATGATTATTTTTTCTGGATGCCATAAACTCTCATTTGTAATTGTAACCCATGGACGCAGGAAAAGGATACAAAAGAAAACAACCAAGAAGAGAAAAACGTTTTTGGAAAATTCTTTTCGTCTAAAAAAAACAATGGCAAAAAAAAGAATCCAGACAAGCAAAAAAAAGGGTTGAATGGAAAAGCTCATTATTTTCCTTTATTTTGTGCTAAAATTTCTTGTGCATGCTTCATGGCGCTTTCTGTAATTTTTTCTCCACCAATCATTCTAGCTAACTCTTCGATTCGTTGTTTTTCTGTAAGGCGGCGAATAGCCGTCCCTGCCTTTTTATCTCGGCTTACATTAAAGTGACGCACAAAAGGGGGATTCATCCCCGCCACTTGGTGCAAGTGTGTAATTACAATGACTTGTGCATTTTTTGAAAGTGAACTTAATTTATGTCCCACAGCTTCGGCAACACGGCCACCTACCCCAGTATCTACTTCGTCAAAAATCATGGTGCCAACGGGGTCATTTTGGACAATAACAGATTTTAATGCGAGCATAATCCGGCTCATTTCTCCGCCGGAAGCAATTTTTCGAAGTGGACGCAAAGTTTCCTTTTCCGAAGCTGCAATTAAAAACTCCACAATGTCTAATCCTGTTGGATAAATCATATACTTCCGTGTGTTTTCGCTATAAAGGCCAGCTTCATTTTTTTCCCACTTAATTGAAATTTTAAATTGAGTTTCTCCCATGCCTAAATCGGATAAATGAGCATGTACTTCTTTTTCTAAACGCTCGGCGGCTTTGCGACGTGCAAGCGAAACTTCCGATGCTTTTTGTACAAGCTTCTTTTTAATTTCTGTAAGTTCTTTTTGGATTCTAGCCGCTTCTTCGCCGGAAAGCTCAATTCCCGAAAGCTCGTTTACCGCTTGTTCATAATATGCTTTTGCATCTTCGATACTTGGTCCATGTTTCCGTAGAATATTTTGGATTAAATCAATTCTTTCTTGTAGCATGAGCTTTTCTTCCGGATCCACTTGCAAGTTATCTGCAATCTCTCTTAAGGAAGAAGCTGCTTCTTCTAAATGAATGCTTGCTTCTCGAATTCGATCTAGCGGCTCGGTAAGAGCTGGCTCAAAATCCACATTTGAGTTTAATATAAAATCTGCTTTTGCAAGTCTTTGTAATATACTATCTTCGTCTTCTTGAATGACTCCATAAACTTGCGATATTGCCTGTAAAATGGCTTCTGCATTTTCTAAACTTTTTTCCCGAGAAAGTAACTCCTCAAAATCTGCTTGTGTGGTTAACTCGGCTTCTTCAATTTCTGCAATGTCATGACGTAAAAGCTCCATGCGTCTGTTTTTTTCTTCTTCATCTAACGATACGCTCATAAGCTTTTGCTCTAAATTTTGGTATTTTTCGTGTAACTGCTTTAGATCTTCCACTTGTTCTGTGATTCCGGCAAAGCGATCTAAAATTTCCCGATGCGTTGCAATTTGCAAAATATTTTGGTTCTCATTTTGACCGTGAATGTCCACTAACTGACGACCGACAGTTTTTAATAAAGATACAGGAACCTGTCGCGCATTAATAAAGGATCGACCTCGACCTTCCGTAGAAATTTCTCGTCTTAAAATAATTTCATCGTCTCCTTCAAAAAGGCCAGCGTCTTCTAAAATTTCTCGAATGGAATCGGCCACTTCTTTGCGTAAAACCGAAAGCCGAAACACTGCCTCTACCACCGAACGATGAGATCCACTGCGAATTAAATCCGTGGTGGCTTTTGATCCTAAAACTAAATTTAGGGCGCCTAGTAAAATGGACTTCCCTGCACCTGTTTCGCCGGTAATGATATTTAAGCCTTTTCCAAATGAAATTCTTTGCTCGTGGATTAAGGCAAAATCTTTTACGTATAGCTCTTCTAACATACTAAAAAATATGATTAAACATAATGTAGTTGCCCATTCCTTCTCGGCTGAACGCCGTGTCTATCATGATTATGGTAGCTAAATTCCAAGGAATGCGGATTCCAAAGCCACCAGCTACTTCGATGCCTGAGGCAATAAATTGTTTAAACGCATCTCGAGTCTCCCCTGCATCTATAAATGGCACGAGAATCACTCCAAAGTGCTCTTTCCCGAGTGTAAAATCTATGATGTGATAGCGAAATTCTAAATTAGCAAAAGCAACCCGATTGCCACGAAAGCGAGATTCCACAAACCCCCTTAAAGAACGAGCTCCCCCTAAATATGTTTCTTCCGAATCAAGTAGCACTAAAAAATTTTCACCAAAAAATGGAACATTGCCCGTTTTGCCATGCAATGCAAATCGAAATGCTAAAACCATACCTGAAAAAATCTCTTCGTACACTCGAAACTCTCCCGTAATGCCTACATATTCAAAGGAAGATCCTAGTGCAGCTGTACTGTGTGAGAAAGTCATTCCTGTTAAAATGCCGTGTTTCGGATCGGGCTCAAAATCGCGGGTATCGTAAATAAGGGCGAGTCTGTACGAATTATCCCAGCCACCACCAAACCCAATCACACGACCTGCTTCTGCATCGCGTAAGAGTAGAGTTTTACCTTCGGTATTTTCTCCATTTTTAGTAAACGAATAATCGCGGACAAAAACACGGCTAATGTGCATTCCTACGAAAGGGCGAAATTTTCCTTCTAAAAGTTCAAACCCAACACGGGGGTACAGACGCCATCTTTCAATATCCGTTTGTGTAAATTTTGAGTATGTATAACCATTATATACATGATTGAGTTTATTTTTATACTCATTGTATGATTTTGGAATACCACCAAAACTATCATCCGGCGAAGGAAACTGACTATAATAGCGACTAAAATAATTTACGACAATGTTTCTTGAATAAATCGCAGATAAGCTTAACCGAAGCGGGCTACCTAAAAAATAAGGCGCATCATAATCGATTGTGTGAAATTTTAAGCCTCGAGTGGATTGCAAGAACTGCGCATAAACGCGATGAAAATAAGGTGTGTAGTAAAAAAGTGGATTTTCCTTTTTCCCATTAAAGTAATAATAAGCACGCGCTCCATACGCAAAACCAATGTCTGTGGAATAGGCTAAAAGGGGTACACCGGTAAAAAATCCGCCTTCTTTTTTAAGACTTGCGTCTTTTTCAGACAGTTTATTTCGCGTTGGTAATTCCATTGCCTGTACACAGGAAAAAAGTAAAAATAGCGAAAAAATTTTTTTCATGCTCATTCCATGTTTAGAAAAAAAGATAGCGTTTCAATGAGAAACTACATTTCCCGATTGACGGCTTGTTCAGAGAAAATTTACTTAATTATGTGCGGAATCGTTGGCTATTGTGGAAAGAAATCCGCGGAAACTGTTTTATTAGTTGGACTGAAAAAATTAGAATATCGTGGTTATGACTCCGCAGGAATTGCTGTGCTCGACCAAGGTGACCTCGTTGTTCATAAAATACGTGGTAAAATTGATGGACTCGAAGCTTTGCTAAAAGGACAAAATTTAAGAGGAAATGTGGGCATTGGTCATACTCGTTGGGCTACGCATGGAGAGCCTTCGAAATTAAATTCTCATCCTCATACCAATCGCCAAGGCAGTATAGCCGTAGTTCACAATGGTATTATTGAAAACTATTTAGAGCTGAAACGAGAATTACAAAGCGAAGGTTATATTTTTGCAAGCTTTACCGATACTGAAGTTATCCCGCATCTTGTGGATAAGTACTTACAGGAAGGTTTCGATTTACAGACAGCTTTTTTTCATGCCATAAAAAGATTAGAAGGAAAGTATGCCATTGGTTTAGTGTGCGATAAAGAACCTGAAAAAGTATATTTTGCTCGCAATGGGAATCCACTTTTAATTGGTCGGGATAAAGAAAAACAAGAATGGTTACTAGCCTCTGATATTCCAGCACTTGTTCCTATTGCAAAAGAGTATATGTACTTATCGGACGAACAATGGGGAGTCTTTTCTGTAGAAGGAATTGAACTTTATGA